>JBOGOP010000163.1:0-12014 GCA_050747225.1 Pyrinomonadaceae bacterium | reverse complement strand
GGCGTGAGACGTCCAGCTGTCCCATCGAGTTGTGCTCCCCCGTCGTCTCCAGATCCAAGCAAGCTGATTGAGCCGGTATTGGTTAGCTCCATTACCTGTTGCCCAGTGGGAGTCACGTGCAAGACCTGTACTAAGTTGGAGTCTGGATCGATAGTGAAAACAACGTTCCCATTCGAGTCTTTGAAATCAACTCTTCCGGTGAATTCCTCAGCCATAGTGTCCTCCTCTACTGCATTTCGCAGCGATACCTGCAAACTAGTCAGTGGAAGCGGATGCCTCGACCAGATAAATAGAGTAGATTCCCAGTTGGGTGTGTTCGCGAGATGAGGCAGACGCGACGAGACTATACATGGCAAGTCCCTGCACAGCAATGGATTTTGGGAATCGGACCAAAACCGAATTCACGAGGGATAGGCTGGGCCGGGCGGACTCCCTTAGTTGTTCGGTTTAAGGTGATGTGTCGTGTGCTCTGTTACTGAAGGGTAGCCTGTAATTCCGTTGTCAGGGCTGGGCAGATCGTTTGTCGTCTGGGAACCACCGGAGATTTGATTCGCAGGGTGTGCGTTCAAGGCCATCGCTTCCAATTCCCTTTGAGACTGCGCATCGTCTGATCGATCGGTAAGCGTTCTCCGCGGGACAGTGAACGCGAGGCCGTTGATTACCAGACCAAGACCGATCATAAACGTAACCACGCCCAGCGAAACAAAGGGCATCAAGTCTTGATCTTTCAGACTCATCAGGAAAATCAGCAGCCCCCCACCCAACCCGCAAGCCGCTAACACCACGCCATTGCGCACGCGCCGCAACCGCTTCTCTTCCGGTGACTCAAGAAACTTTTCAATCTCGGGCAGGATGTCTTCCGCCACTTTCTTCAGGTCGTCTGCCGACTCCATTTGCCGGATCTTCTCGGCCATCACCCGGCTAATCTGTTCGCGCGCCGACACTGCCGACGCCGTAATCGTGTCAGGCCGCTCGAGCCCTCTGCGCACAACTCCCAGGTCGGTTCCGCACGCGCGGCAATACTGACTGATTTGTCGCTCTTCTGAACCGCAGGTGGGACAATACATGGTGCAGGATTATACGGAGGTTCGAGTACTCAAGTTCCCCAGCGCCGAGAAAAGTGAACAGTGAAAGGTGAAGGGTAGGAAAGTCGAACAATACCTAAACTCCGGCTTTTCACTTTTTACCGTTCACTATTCACCCTTCTTCCACCTTCACGCCACGCCAGAACGCAATGCGATCCTTGATCCTGGCTGCCGCGTCCTTAGGGTCGGGGTAATACCACGCCGCGTCCTTATTCGTCTCTCCGTTAACAACCAGGTTGTGATAACTGGCGTCGCCTTTCCAGGGACAGTGCGTTTGGGTAATGCTCGGCTGCAGGTACTCTTTGTTGACTGACTCGGGCGGAAAGTAGTGATTGCCTTCAACCACGACGGTATCGTCGCTATGCGCTATCACCGCGTTGTTCCAAATGGCCTTCATGACGAGTGAATAGTAAATCGTGAATCGTAAATAGTCGAAGCCTTGAGCGTCCGCTCGCAAACTGGAAAAGCGGTTTCACTATTTACGATTTACTATTTACGATTTACTAATCCGTTCCACCGCTGACCGCGGGCAAGATAGTAATCTCGCAACTCTCCGGAAGCGTCGTGTCCAGCAACTCCCTGCGCCGCACATTGTCGTCGTTGAGGAAAATGTTTACATGCTGGCGCAGCTTCCCTTGTTCATTCAGCACACGATCGCGCAGGCCAACGTGCCGCTGCCATAAACTTTCCAGAGCTTCACCAACGGTTGCAGCCGGAGCGTCAACAACTATCTGGCTTTGGCCGTTCGTAAAGTCGGTTAAGAATCCAGTGACATTGAAGGTAATCATAGTCCGACACATCGCGGAAAAACTTCGCAAGAACTAGGGAAGAATGCCTTCGGGAACCATCCAGGGGTGGAGGTCAATTGCTAACCTTCCCGCCCGCACAGCAGGGTCTGTTTCCGTTAGAGCGCGTGCTTCCTCAATCGAGGCGACTTTGAAAACGAAGATGCCGCGGAGCTGCCCGTTGTCTCCGAAAGGTCCGGCAACCACCAGCTTCTTCATGTCGGCCAGACGAACAATGTTTGCGATGTGCGCCTTTTGTAGTTCCTCGGTTGCAGGAGTCTTCTCCGGCGTCCATTTCGCGCCGCGTGTAAGCAAGGCGAGGTAAGCGGTTGTTAACTTCACCGGTGAAGAAGGTTTCTTCATCACATCTTCCGACCACCATGGATGCATCTCGGCAACAAAGAATCCGGCTTTCACCGCCGGATCAGCGTCGGCCCAGATGCGCGCCTCCTCGGCTGACTTCGCGCGGAAGACAAGAACGCCGGCGATGTCGCCGTTGTCCCCGAGCGGTCCGGCGATGACAGCCTTCCCGGATTCAAGCAGCGACATGACATTCGCGATATGTCCCGCCTGCATCTCCTTCGGCATTCCCGCGGCGTTGTAATTGGGCCCGTGTTTCAGCAAAGCCATATGAAACTCGATTAACTTATGTTCGGGTTCCTTCTTGTCCTGGGCCGGAGCGATTGGGGCGACTGCCAGCAGCGAAAAAAAGAGTAATGCGCCAGCGAAAGTTTTCTTCATCGTTTTTCCTTGTGTAATCACAATAGCGTGCTGGCGGTCAGAGATCGGGGGTCGGAAGCAAATTTGACATTTCGTTGACTTCCGAGCTTCGACCTCCGACCTCTGACCCCTGACCTCCGTCACTGTACCCGCGCGGTCTTCACACAAACTACCGGCGGCAAACTTTCGAGAATCGCGCTCCACGACTCGCCACTGTCAGCCGAGCCAAACAGTTTTCCACTGCGGGTGCCGAAGTACATTCCGGTTGGTTGCAGGTGATCCGCCGACAGGCCGTCGCGTAATACCGTCTCCAGCGCGTTCTCCTGCGGCAAGCCATTTCCTACCGCATCCCAGGAGTCACCGGCATTCTGCGTTCGATAGAGTCGCAACTTCCCTTCCGGCGTGCAGCGAAACTCATCTGACTCCAGCGGGATAATGTAAACACTGTCGGCATTGTTGGGGTCAACTTCCATCGCAAAACCAAAATCCGAGGGTACGCCGTTAGCGATGTCCGTCCAGGAATCGCCACCGTTCTCACTCTTGTATAGACCCCAGTGGTTCTGCAAAAACATGCGCTGCGGATTGCCAGGATGACTGACGATCTTATGAACGCACTGTCCCCATTCCGGATACTGCTGACCTTCCGGCAGAAACTGCGCGCGCACTCCCTGATTGCGTGGCTGCCAATTTTCGCCACCGTCGTCAGTGCGATAAACGCCGCCAGTCGAGATGGCAATGAATAAACGTTTGCTGTTTGAAGGGTCAGGAAGAATTGTGTGCAGACACAGCCCGCCGCCACCCGGCTGCCATTGCGCCCGATGCGGATGATCGTAGAGACCTTGCACCAGCGACCAGGTAGCGCCCGCGTCGGTCGACTTGAAAAGCGCCGCCGGCTCCACGCCGGCGTAAAGTGTGTCTGGCTCGTCAGGGTGACCCAAGGCGATTTGCCAGATCTGTTTTAAGGAGACGTTCCCGTCAGCGGCGGCGGCTGGATTGGCATCCTGCATTGTCGCAGCCGGTTCGGTTTCCGTTTGCGGAAACTTTATTCCGTAAGCCTCAGGCTCGGTCCACGTTTTCCCAAAGTCGTCAGACGAGCTCAAGTAGGAACCCCAGAAAGAACTGTTAACCGCTGCCCAAAGACGTTTACGACCATTGCGATCATCGTAAAGCATTGCGTAGATCGCGCGACCAGGGAAATATGGGCCGCCGACCTCCCAGTCTTTTCGGTCCTTATTTGAACGAAGCACGAAGGCGCCTTTCATCGTGCCTGCAAGTAACAGCACATCGCCTGATGCGGCTTTAATGTGATTTGGTTGGGGCATACGGCAACTCCCAAAAGTGAAATTTTCTGAACGGTGCGTCGCATTATAGAGAAGGAGTGGACAAGTGCAAAGACGGGCTCTGAATATTCTTCTAATCCGAAAATTCGTAACAAATTGCAGAACAAAAACCACAACTCAAGAATTCTTTCGCCATTCGCAATATATAATAAACATTCGGAAAACTTTGAAGCACTGAAGGGTTGAGAGCGGGCGAATTCCCGGCAAACTCTCATCCGAGGTCTGTCTTTCTTAAGCATTGCCATTCGCCCCATGGCCATCGAAGTCACATCGATACCTGAGTCCAGCCGCGCTTTTTCGCCGCGCAGGCTAGCGGAAGGGCTCGCTTCCTTTTTTCATGACCACCCTCGAAACAATCGACGACTGCTGCTTCGTTCGCTGTGCGGCCTATTCGCATTAGCCCTAACCATTGGCGGCGATTCACTACTCTTCTCTTACAAGTATTATTCGCGAATAATTGATGCCCGGCTGGCAAGTGGTTACCTGACTAGTCGGCCCGGCCTTTACGCCGCGCCACGCTTACTCCAGGTTGGCCAGAAATTCTCCCGCGCCGATCTGATTGTCTCTCTGAAACGAGCGGGCTACGTGCAGTCAGAAGGCAGTAACGTCTGGAGCGGCAGCTTCCGCGAAACATCCGACGCGATTGAAATACGACCTAATGCAAATCAGGTTCGATCGGCAATAGTCAAAATAACCTTTGACGGTGACAAGAAAATCTCCGAGTTGACTGACGACGATATACCGATCGACTCAGTCACTTTGGAGCCAGAAGTCCTTTCCAACGATCCATCTTCCAAAGCCGGCAAACGCGAGGCTATTCGCTTCGCAGAAATCCCACCAGTCCTGGTTCACGCCATACTTGCGACCGAAGACCGCCGCTTCTTCCAGCACTCCGGCGTAGACATTTTTGGCGTCGCTCGCGCATTGCTGCGTAACGCAGGCGAAGATCGCCCTGGGCAAGGCGGCTCGACGATTACGCAGCAGCTCGTGAAGAACACATACCTTTCACCTGAGCGCACCTTGCGGCGTAAGTATGCGGAAGCGATGCTGGCCTACGCGTTGGAACATCGTCTCTCGAAGGAAGATATTTTCGCGCTCTACTGCAATGAAATTTATTTGGGACAACGAGACGCGGTAGCTGTGCGCGGCGTCGAAGAAGCGGCGCGAATCTATTTTGGCAAGGAGTTGGAAGGCCTGTCGCTTTCAGAGGCGGCAACGATTGCCGGAATGATTCAGGGGCCGATGCGATTTTCGCCCACGCACCATCCGGAAACTGCGCAGGCGCGCCGAAACGTTGTGCTGGAGGCGATGGCACGCGACGGTTGGATAGCGCGGGAACAAGCCGCTGCAATATTCAAAGAACCCGTTGTGCCGGCTCCATCATCTCATTCCGACAATTCAATGGCGCCTTATTTTGTCGACTATGTGAATCGAGTTGTCAGTTCACCAACGGACCCTCAGCTTGATGCTTCACCCGCCAGTCAGAGAATCTACACAACTATCGATCTGGACCTGCAGCAACTTGCCGAGGCAGCTCTCAGACGTCAACTGGATCATCTCGATAAAGTCTATAAGAACCAGGCTGCTAAGCCGCAGGCCGCGCTCGTCGCTCTCGACCCGCACACTGGTAACGTTCTCGCTATGGTCGGCGGCCGCGATTATGCCGAGTCGCAACTTAACCGCGCGACCGACGCGCGACGCCAGCCCGGCTCAACCTTTAAGCCGTTTGTCTACGCCGCAGCCCTCGAAGATAGAATGTCTCCGGTGCAAATGTTCGCCGATTCCCCGCGCGAATTCGTTTACGATCGCCACAAGACTTATCGTCCGGCAAACTTTGGCGGTGCCTATTCAATGCGTGATGTCACCATGCGCACCGGGCTCGTGAAATCGCTGAACGTGGTCACCGTTGATGTCGCCCTGCAAACGGGTTTGGCGCGTATCGCAAACCTCGCGGAAAAGTTTGGGCTACCGAAACCGGAACGTTATCCATCTCTCGCGCTTGGGACAAAGGAAGTCACGCCGCTCGAGCTCGCCGCCGCTTACGCCACCTTCGTGAATGGCGGACGTCGTGTGAACCCGAAAGTAGTCTTGAGCGTGGGCGAGCCGCCGGCCAGACACGTCACCACAGACGATCAGGATACGCAAGTGATCAGTGCCACTACTTCATACATGATCACAAACATGCTTTCCGACGTTATCGATCATGGGACCGCTCGCAAGGCGCACGATGCTGTCAGGGGTACGGCGACGGCAGGCAAAACCGGCACGTCGCGCGACGGCTGGTTTGTAGGCTACACGCCCAACCTGGTTTGCGCGGTCTGGATAGGTTTCGACGACAACGAACAATTGGGACTAACGGGCGCAGAAGCAGCGTTGCCGGCCTGGACGGACTTCATGAAGGCGGCGGTGGACCTGAAACCAGAACTCGGTGGCAGAAACTTTGATTGCCCGGAAGGAATAAAATTCGTGGAAATTGACGCTGACTACGGTGGCATCTCAACTCTCTCCTGTCCGCATCGCGAGCTGATCGCAGTTACTGAAAGACTGGCGCCCAACGTCGAGTGCTTATTGCATGGAAATCTGCCTGACGCAATAGGGATTGGGGCGGATCAGGTGACTGAAAGCGATCGCAACGATGAACCAATTCGGACACAGCACTCGAGTGCATCTGGTCGAATCCTCGAATTCCGTCCTTTGGCTTCGCGTGCACAGACTCGTGTGGAAGTGGACTCGCGCGGAAAACGAACGCTCGTTAACGACATGCGGTGAGTCCCTCTCCCCAATCCTGCCGATAAACAAACTCTTGCATTGAATAGAAACGAGGGTTGTCTTCGCATTCCTTCCCAACCCTCCGGGGATTGGATATGAATAGGTTTTCGGGCTCTGCCCGCCGATGTGCGGAAGGTCTCTGACCTTCCTCAAGCATTAAACCTGCTTCGGGGCTGCGCCCCAATCACTATGACCGTAGAGAAATTTCAAGTCTCCCGGGACTCACAAGCTCTCTTCATCACCATTGTCACTAAAGATCGGTTACCAGTCTTTCGAACCGACGCAATCAATAGTCTCGCTTGCGAGGCAATTAATGAGGCGCGCAATTCCTGCGGCTTCTTACTCTTTGCTTACGTGATCATGCCGGACCACATGCACCTGCTGAGCGATTGTCCAAGCTCCTCAGCTGAAGTTCTTCGTTACATCAAGGGAATCACCGGCCGGCGAGTGATCGATTATCTGAAAGAGAAGAATTTTGAGACCTCGCTCGCGAAATTAAGGCATGAGGAATGGAAGCGGAAGCATAGCTATTCACTTTGGCAACAGGAAAAGAATGTGTTCTCTGTCTATAGTGAAAGCGTTTTCATGCAAAAAGTGAATTACATCCATCTCAATCCTGTGAGAGCAGGATTGGTGGAGAGAGCAATCGACTACCGCTGGTCAAGCGCTAGGATTTGGCAGGGATGTCCGACGGACGATGAGCCACTCAGAGTGGACATGGATCGAATCAAGTGGAGAAGTAGGGCGTAGCCCTGACTAATCAGAATTTGATCGGAAGGTCAGAGACCTTCCGCACATCAGACGGCACAGCCGAAAGACTTCAATTATTTTCAGGACGCTCCAACACCACTTGCGCGATCGCATGCTCAGTAGTGTGTGACAACGACAGGTGCGCTGCGGTTGCACCTGACGCATTGAAAAGTTCCAGCACTGGGCCGTGAAGAATTAGATAAGGCGCGCCCGATTCGTGTGAGCCAACCTCCACATCCTGCCAACTAATCCCACCGCGCCAACCAGTCTGCAATGCTTTCAGCGCCGCTTCTTTTGCAGCGAAGCGCGCGGCATAATGTTGCGCCGACACTGCGCCACGGCTGTCGCAATACGCTCGCTCAGCCTCGGTGAACACCCGTTCGCGGAAGCGTGGCGTGCGCAGCAGCACTTCGCGAATACGCGCAACTTCGATAATGTCTATACCAATGGCAACGATCATAAGTGACGACGAACTAACGCGAGCCGGTTTCTACTGGCGTCAGATTGATGGTGTGCAGGCGCTCGTCTGCGCATCACTCGAAGCGGACGGTTTTGCAAACGGTTTTTCAACCAGAGTTGGCGGCACCAGCCCCATGCCGGAGAACGCGCTCAATCTCGCTGGCTTCAACGAAGACGCTGCGGAAAACATTCTGGAGAATCGTCGCCGCTTTCTCAAGCTTTTCCCGAACGAGTCCGGTGCGTGGGCGCTGGCGGGCTGCTGGCAGGTTCACGGCTCAGAGGTGCGTCTCATAAACGATCTCGCCGAGGCAAAGCCTGCGGAAGATGCACGCGGCGATACAATCTATTGCGATGCAATTGTCAGCAATGCAGCGGGCGTTCTGGCGGGAGTGAAGACTGCTGACTGCGTCCCGCTACTGATCGGAGATCCGATCAGGTCAGCCTTCGCCGCCGTCCATGCGGGTTGGCGCGGCACCCTGGCTGAAGTCGCAATCAAGGCGCTGCAACGAATGACGGTTGCCTACAATACAAACCCGAGTGATGTGCGCGTCGCGATCGGCCCTGCCGCCGGAGCTTGTTGTTATGAAGTTGGAACAGACGTAATCGATCCGTTCAGAGCTAAGTTTCCCCACCAGGAACTCTTCAGAGAAACACGCGCAGATCATGCGTGTATCAATCTCCTGGAAGCGAACCGAGCGCAGTTGATTTCAGCGGGAGTTGCGCCGGACAAGATAAACATCGCACCACTTTGCACGATGTGTCGCACCGATCTGTTTTTCTCGTACCGGCGAGAGAAGAACGTTAAAGGGAAGGTCGGGAGGCTTATGTCCGTCATCGGAAAGGAAAATAGGGAAAGAGGGGAAAAGGGGAAGGGCGAAGGGGGAGGGGTTCAGCAGTAAGGGAACGTTCGTTGATGCCTTCCCCCTTTACCCCTTCCCCTCTTCCCCTTTTACCCTCTTCCCCTTTTCTTTCATTCCACGTTAAGCCACATCGTCACTTCGCGGGTCTGTGGCGGGAAACACGTATCATCGTTGCAGGCTTGATATCGCAAACGGCCCTTCAGTTCCGCTGAGTTTCCGCTGAAGCTCCTGGGGACCGTCACGCTGAACCGTATGGTAGTGCGTCCCTCAAAAACCGAGACCTTGCTTTTCGAGAACTTCAGCGAGCGCAATAGCGCGCGCGGATAACCTATCGGTCCAACGCGAATCCCGCTCGGCGCCTCAATCTGAAGTTGCGTAGCGATAAGAAATTTTTCCAGTGGCCGGTTGGAGTTTGTGTGATAGCCGGAGGGAATTTCCATGATCACGGTTCCCTGCACCGCTCGTCCACGCCCAATCTTGTTCGCAGCAAGCGAGCCATTGACGGCAATATTCGGCGCCGACTGCGGCGCTGCCGCCCCAAAGAAGTTCGCCGGCATGAGCAGCAAAGCTGTTGTCAAAGTAAGTTTGGTTACGAATCGCATATTGGTTTGTCAGATACTTCAGAGCTAATCAGAGTTGCTTCAACCGCCCGCCGGAGTTTGCACCAAGCCAACCGTTTGGGTTACCGCGGCAAGTTGTCCGCAGGCGGCAAAAATATCCCGGCCACGCGGTTTGCGAACAAAGGTATGAATGCCCTTCGACTCGAGAATCCCTTTGAACATTTCCACTCGAGTCGCCGGCGACGGCTGATAAGGCAGCGGATCGGCCGGGTTGTGCGGAATCAAATTCACCTTCGCATGCAGGTCGTGTCGATTGAGTAGGTTTGCCAGTTGGCGCGCCTGCTCGTCTGAATCGTTGATGCCGTCAAGCATTACGTATTCAAAGGTGAACCGCTCGCCCGCCTTGAGCGTTTGCTCAAACTCCTTACAAGCTCCAAGCAGTTCTTCGAGCGGCCATTTTTTGTTAATGGGCATCAGGACATCGCGCAACTCGTCGGTGGGCGCCGCGAGCGATATCGCCAGGTTTGGGCGATCGGGAATCGCGGACAGCTCGCGGATGCGCGGCACAACGCCGGCGGTCGAAACTGTCATGCGATGCGGCACGATGAACAAGCCATGTGGGTCGGCCATGATGCGAGTCGCCTTAAGCAGCGAATCGAAATTCAGAAACGGTTCACCTGCACCCATCCCTACCAGGTTGGTGCCGCGCGGAGGTTTTTCCCCCACACCGTAAGCATCGTTCAGCGCAATGATTATCTGTTCGACGATTTCTCCCGGTGTGAGTGAGCGGAGTAAACCCAACTGTGCAGTCAGGCAAAAGGTGCACTGCAACGGACAACCCGATTGCGATGAGAAACAGATCGTGTCGCGGCGTTCTTCTGGAATAAAAACTGTCTCCACAGGAAGATTGTCGTGGGTCTTCATCAGGAAGCGGCGCGTTCCGTCTACCGAGAGAAACCGTGATTCGACGGTTAGCGTCGCGGCGGTTGCAGTTTCCTGCAAACGTTCGCGCAGGGCTTTCGGTAGGTCACTCATCTCATCGAAAGTTCGCAGGCGTCGGTGCTGCAGCGCCGCAAAAATTTGCCGCCCACGATATGTGGGCTCACCGAGAGTTGGCAGGAACTCGGTCAACTCATTCAGCGTAAACCCTGTGAGATGCGCACGTTCGTTCATTCGACCCTATCTTAACATCCGTGGTGATGCATCGCACTTTGGGTATTTTGGTCCGCTCGGCCTTTCGTAGGTTTAGCTTGGTGAGCTTGCAGCAATGGGAGATGAAACCAAAATTCTGAGTGGATCCGAATCGCGACGCCCGCTCCGTATTCGGTCTTCCAACTTCCTGATTGGTCTACTGGTCGCATTGATCCTTTTTGCTGCTGTCTTCATTTTCGGTTTGCGCAAAATCGAACGAGCCATCGCCTTCCATCCCGAGCGTATCAAGCCCGGTGAGACATGGGTCGCTCCTGCGGGTTCCGAGGACGTCTGGTTTGTTAACAGAGACGGAAACCGTTTGCACGGCTGGTATTTTCAATCCCGAGCAAAGCCGGCAAAAACCACTATCATTTATTTTCACGGTAACGGTGGGAACGTCAGCAATGTCGGGTGGATCGGGGAGCGTCTGGCAGCACGCGGCTTTAACACGCTCCTCTTTGACTATCGGGATTACGGTCGCAGCGAGGGAGAACTTCAGGATGAACAGGGACTATATGCCGACGCCGACGCTGCTTATGAATATGTCACGAAGCAGCGAGGCGAACCGGCGCGAACGATTGTGCTCTATGGTCAGTCGCTTGGAACGGCCGCAGTCGCTGACTTAGCCTCACGACGCGAATGTGCAGCAATAATTCTGGAGTCAGGAATGAGTTCTGGAAGCGACGTAGCGCGTGTGGCCCTGCCCTGGCTACCTCAACAGCTACATTTCCTTGCGAAGAACCGTTTTGATTCGGCCCGCAAACTTTCGCGGATCCATTGTGCGGTGTTGATAACGCATGGTGAACCTGATCAAACAATTCTCACCGAACAAGGCCGGGCTTTATTCGCTGCGGCAAACGAGCCAAAGAAGTTGATGATTTACCAGGGCGCAGGACACAGTGTTTTCGGCACTGTTGGTGATGAGTACCTGGATGTGATCGACGAGTTCATCACCAATGCAGTAAATAGTAAATAGTAAATCGTGAAATAGTAATGAAGTCCGCTTGAAGCGTCTTACTATTCACGATTTACTATTTACGATTTACTGCTTTCTTTCTTCTTACGGCACTACGCTGAACTTCGCTGCCTGCGCCAGCATCTGGCCCGAGACGCGATCCTTCACCCGAATCGTTACCTCATAATCACCGGGCGCTAAGGCTTGAGTGCCAAGCAATCTTGCCAGGTTCAAACGCTGCTTAGACTCACTAATTCCCCGCCAGTCCTCCAACTGCGTGCCTATATCCTTGCCGTCTTTTGAGAGCACGTATTCGACGTCGACCGATGGTCGTAATGTAGTTTGATCGACTCCGGCGTTGTAGATCTCCAGGTAAACGCCAACCGACTGCCCGCGACGATAGAGCCCGGTAGGGTTGGGAATGACTTTGGTTTGACCTATCATAAATTGATCAGCCGCAAGCCTCCCTTCCATGCTTTCCAATTTTGCCGCAAGAATCATGCTTGAGGTTGAGAGTTTATTGGCGTCGTATCGTGGGAC
>JBOGOP010000162.1:0-12069 GCA_050747225.1 Pyrinomonadaceae bacterium | reverse complement strand
GTGGCAGTGTATCGGTGGGGTTTGTTCGAGTTGTGATGAACCATTTGATTTGGACCGCGAGAACGGTTTTTGCCGAGTAGTTCTTCAAAGTAACATGCGTAAGCTGCAAGTTTCTCCAATGAGCATTTCCCATCAAGGTGCTATTGCCGATTATGATGACAGGAGAGGTGGAGGAGTTGCGGGTTAGGTCCGGAATAATCGAAGCCGACCAACGTCCAGGAGGCCCGTTTTCGGTGAAAGATTTTCTTTCAGAAGGCGGTTCCTTGTCAGCGAAGGGTTTCCCGTTGGCCTCTTTGGTGTTCGTTCTTTGTGCTTGGCTTGGCCCCAGGGCGTAGATGCCATTGATTAGGAAGGTTGTAGTGGCACCGAAGATGATAAAAAGCAGCAGCCTTTTCGTAAACGAGAGCGCCATCCTTTGTTGAGGACTCATGAGGTGTCTCCTTCGTTAAGGTTCGTAAAACTTCAAACTTCAAACCTTTTTTCGTTGTCGCTGTTGGGGGGTGTCAAGCAAGACGTTATTCTTATGTTGAAACGAAGTCAATAATTATCGCTAACAGAATTATCACGTCTTTGAGCTAACGTAAATCCTTTCATTTCTTGATACCAGAACTCTGCATCCCTTCCGATTAGCGCCGCTTGTGGGCGGCGAGCTTAGCCCAATTTTTGAGCGTAGGTAGAAACGTGAAAATTAAGTTATTGACTTTAGAACCTGCGTCACTATAATTCATCCTTTTTTCGCGCCGCCGCGCTATGACGTTCGGCCCTTTCTCTAGCCACTTCGGGCTTCCGCAACACTTCGCACCAACGAACACATCGGGGCGAAGAGCACCCCTAACACTCCCTTTTTCAATCAGGAGAACCCATGAATGCAAAGACTGTCTTGAAGTATGCCTCTGACCAGGGGGCAAAATTTGTTTCCGTTCGATTTACTGATCTGCCGGGTTCCTGGCAGCACTTAACCTTCCCCATCGGCGAACTTGGCGAAAGCAACTTCGAAGACGGGTTCGGTTTCGACGCCTCGTCCATACGTGGCTGGGCCGCGATTCATGAATCAGACATGCTGCTGGTGCCCGACGCAACGCGCATGTGGATGGATCCGTTCTCCGATCAACCAACCCTCTGCCTGATCGGGAACGCCGTCGACCCGATCACCAAGGAGGGTTATCCCTACGATCCGCGGTCTGTGGCTGTGCGCGCGGAAAACTATCTGAAATTCACAGGCCTTGCCGACGTTGCTAACTTTGGACCGGAAGCCGAATTCTTTGTTTTCGACTCGGTAAAGTTTCATAACGATCAGCAATCCGCCGGCTATTCAATCGACTCCGACGAAGGCCACTGGAACACGGGTCGTGACGCGAACGAGTTTCAGGGTTCGAATCTTGGTTACCGGATTCGACCGAAAGAGGGTTACGTCCCTGTTCCGCCAACTGACACGCTCAGCGATCTGCGGTCAGAGATTTCAGTGGAACTCGGCAAGTGTGGCGTAACGGTTGAGTGTCACCACCACGAGGTCGCTACCGCCGGGCAGTGTGAGATCGACTTCCGGTTTTCAACGTTACTCGGCACGGCCGACAACCTGCAGATCTTTAAATACATAGTTCGCAATACTGCATACCAGTATGGGAAAACGGCGACGTTTATGCCGAAGCCGCTTTTCGGAGACAACGGATCGGGAATGCACTGTCACCAATCCTTGTGGAAGAGCGACAAACCCCTTTTCGCCGGCGATGGTTATGCCGGCCTTTCCGAGATGGCCCGCTTTTACATCGGCGGTCTGCTGAAACATGCCGCAGCCGTGGTGGCATTCGCGGCGCCGACAACCAATAGCTACAAGCGCCTCGTTCCGGGATTCGAAGCACCGGTCAACCTTGCCTACTCCGCACGGAATCGTTCTGCGGCTATTCGCATTCCCATGTTTTCTACCAATCCCAAACTGAAACGGTTGGAATTCCGTCCGCCTGATCCCTCGTGCAATGCATATCTGGCTTTCTCGGCGATGCTGCTGGCCGGGCTTGACGGGATTCAGAACCGAATCGATCCGGGAGACCCACTGGAAAAGGACATCTACGATCTCTCACCTGAAGAACTCAAGGACGTTCCAACTCTGCCGGGGTCGCTTGACGAGTCGTTGAAAGCACTCGAAGCAGATCACGACTTCCTTCTGAAAGGCGATGTCTTCAGTCAGCAATTGATTGAACGTTGGATTACCTATAAACGCGAGAAAGAGATCACTCCGTTGCGTATGCGTCCACATCCGCTGGAGTTTTCGCTTTACTACGATATCTGATTGCCTGGCCCTTGGATGAAAAAGACGGCCCGGGGACTTTGTTTCCCGGGTCGTTCATTCTGTTTGCACCTGAAGAAAACCAGCGCGGGTTTTTAGCATCCAAGCTGTCAGTTGATTGCAAAGAACCATCAAGGGAGGGATTCAATGAAAACTGTGGCGTTATTGGTCGTTTCTAATGTCTTCATGACGATCGCATGGTATGGACATCTCAAATACAAGAAGGCTTCCCTAGCTGCGGCGATCGTGATCAGCTGGGGGTTTGCCTTCTTCGAATACGTTTTCCAGGTTCCCGCCAACCGCATCGGCTCTAACTACTTCAGCCTGATACAACTAAAAGTAATTCAGGAGTGCATCACTCTGGTCGTGTTCACCGTTTTTGCTTTCCTCGTTTTTCGGGAGCCCGTGCGCTGGAACAATATCGTTTCCTACGCCTTGCTTGTAGGCGCGGTAATCTTCGCCTTCTTGCCTTAGCACCTGGTGCTGCAGGGAAAGCGTAACAAAGAGATTAATCCTTTGCGCATGCGGCGACATCCGCTGGAGTTCAGTTTGTATTTTGATATCTAAGGAACAATAAACGACGGTTCGATCCCGATTGAGATCGAACCGCCGGTTATTTTGGCCATTCTGCCAGCCCGTTGGCCTACGGAATTCCAGTGACTGGATTGCCGTAAAAACCCTGCGCTTTTGCGTTTACCGGGTTCCACTTGTCCAGTGTTCCCATCACCTTCACCGGCAGAATGATCTTGTTGGTCGTAAGATTATTCTGTTTTGCCAAGCCATTATCAACATAGTTGCCGTTGTTTCCGATTGAGAATTTGGTCTCGCGCACCTGTTCGCCGTTGTAGTAAACCTTTACGACATACTCGCCTGGAATCTGATTGATGAACTTTGCGTTTTTGTAAGCCGTGAAATTGCGCAGGTCCTCGGTCACGATGAACTCGATTCTGCTAGGCCAACTGAACTTGAATTCGCGCCAGAAGAGCGATTTGTCGTCTCCCCTCTTATCGGCGTAGTGATCCTCTCCATGGTCTACGCCGCCACCACCGTCGTCGGTAGTCGCGATTTGCTGGCCGTTGAAGAAAAGCCGGGCTTCTAAGTTGTCGTTGGGGATGTCGCCTTTGAACCACATGCGAATGATGGGGGTCGCATTATCTCTGTTGAAGTACAAGTCCGCGAGCCCGATGGGCAGTTTCCAATCGTAATCAACGTAGTAATCGACCTCATTTCGGTAACGTGCGTCGGAGTATTGAGGTTTATATCTCACGACCTTGAACTTACCCTGAAATGCCGTTGAGTTATCGCGAATGTTGGTGATCTTGAAGCCGAAGAGACCGCCAACCACGATGGTCTTTTTGTCTCTACTCGAGTCGTCCTGACTGTAAACACCTACCGTCTGCTGTTTGCTGTCGACCATTCCTCTTTGGTCCAGCGGTTCGCTAAACCAGAGGGAGCCGTCTGGCATGAAGTAGTCCGCCTTAAAGCGCAACTTTGTCGACCCGCCGTAGAGCACGTCAAATCTCATCCGCGGCGCCCAACTTGTGTTGTGATTGTCGTTAGGGATTTTCCAATAATAGTCCCAGTGCTCGATCTGAACTTCGAGCGACTCGGGCAGGAACTGCGGCGTCATAGGGGCGTCAGGCTGCACCGCATAAGGCCCGCCACCCGCGGGGGCAGCGCCACTGGAGCTGGTGCGATTTGACGGCTGTGGTTGAGCAGGTTCGGAGTCAGAAGGCGCAGGTTGCGCTGTTTCGGTCGGTGTCGGTTGCGGTTTTGGCTTTGGTATCTTCGGAATTTTGATGAGTTGAGCGGATACCGTTTGCAGTCCGAAAACAATCAGGATTAGAACGAGACCTGGCAATGAAGTTTTTTTCATGGGGCACCTCCGGGCTAAATATTGTAAAACTTGAGTGAGATTTGAAGAGGTTATATCGAATTTGGGGCGAGATGACAATAATCTCTTGAAGTTCATGCCGTATGGCCTGCATCGTCAGCTAGCGCGTAATATGTCCGCGTGCAAAATCTCGACGCGAAAGTTGAATCGCTGGTTCGCGATCTGCCTGATGACAAAGGCGCTCGGCTCTTTCTGAACCGCCTTTCCAACGAACAACCACGCACATATCAAACCCTACTCCGCGACCCCGCCCTACTTTCCGACACGTTAGCGTTAGCTGCCTGGAGCCCGCTGCTCGCTACGACACTGGAGCAGAACCCCGACTATGTCTCATGGCTCAGGCGCGAGCGTGCCGACGTTCGCGTTAGAACTCGTGACCAGTTAAAGGAATCGCTGGCGCGGTTCGCGCTTACGCACTCGACTTTGACTCCGCAAGTATTGTTTGCGCGCTTCCGCCGTCGCGAGTTGCTGCGCATTTATCTGCACGACGTCCGCCGCGCTCACACGCTCGTCGAAACAACAGAAGAGCTGTCTAATCTCGCCGACGCGATTCTCGACTACGCGCTGAGTTTGGCGCGACAGGATCTCGATAATCGTTTTGGCGCGCCGCAGCATGAAGAAGGCGGGCGCACCGCCACTGCGGAGTTTTGCATCGTTGCACTCGGGAAGCTTGGTTCATGGGAACTCAACTACGCTTCCGACATCGATCTGCTCTTCATCTATTCCGACGAGGGAACAACCGCCGGTTCCAGCGAGCGGGATAAACTAAGCAACCGCGAATACTTCAACAAACTGGCCGAAACTGTCAGCAAGCTTGTCGGTCATCCGGCCGGCGAAGGTGCAGCCTATCGTGTCGATTTGCGTTTACGTCCCTATGGTCGAGACGGCGCACTTGCCTGTTCTCTCGATGAAGCTCTGAAATATTACGGCAAGTCCGCGCAAGCCTGGGAACGACAGGCCCTAATTCGCAGCCGTGCTGCTGCCGGCTCGAGTTCACTCTTTTCCAGCTTTGCAGTCGCTGTCCAACCCTGCATCTATCGTTCCGATATCTCGGTTGCGAATGCGCTCGCGAGTGTTCGCCTGGCCAAGCAAAAAATCGATCGTAGCGTCGAACGTAAGAACGCGGGCTTCAACGTGAAACTTCAGCGGGGCGGCATCAGGGAAATTGAATTTATCGCGCAGGCGCTGCAGTTAGCACACGGAGCGCACGACGAGTGGTTGCGCGTTGCTCACACGGTGATAAGTCTGGGAAGACTTGCCGACCGCAATCTCATTACGGAACAAGAACGCTCCGATTTGTCGGAGGCCTACACGTTTCTGCGCACGCTCGAGCATCGACTGCAAATGGAGCACGGACTTCAGACGCACACGGTGCCGGACGCCGAAATCCAACGATCGCTGGTAGCCAGACGCATGGGTTTTCCGGTTGCAACTGCGCTGCCTGACTTCGAAGGCGCGTTGAGGTTGCACACCACCGATGTGCGGCGGGCGTACGATCGGGTTTTTGCAGACGTCAACGGCGAGGTTACGCAGGAGCGAAATGACGAAGCAGGATCCACCGAGGATTTGGTTAACCGTGAAGCAGGTTGGCGGGAGAGGGGAGATGACGCGCGATTTATGAGCGCCGCGAGAATCTTCAGTTTGCATCTCATACCGGCTGAAGTCGGGACACAACCGGCGAATCTCCAATCGCTTGCTCGGCGGCTGCGTGAAGCAGCCCACCTGTCGCCTCACCCGCAGCGAGCGCAAGTTTTCACCGCCAGGGTCGCTGCGTCTCTGGAGAAATCCGAAGGCCAACCGGACCTGGCCGTTGACAACTTAATTGGCCTGGTGAGCTTGTGCGGCGCCTCGGAGTTCTTTGGTGAAATGGTCGCCAGCAACCCGGCTCTGATTGGTTCGCTTGGACCGGACAGGTCGCGGTTGCGACGCCGGGATTACCGGGCCCAGTTGCGGACCATTGTCGATCCGGAGAAAACTTTTTCAGCTGAGCTCTCGACGTTGAGGCGGGAATGGTCGAGGCTTCTAATTGAAATCGGCGCCGAAGATGCGACCGGCAGGCTTCATCTGCTGGACTCAAATGAATTCCAGACCGAGCTCGCAGTGGCAAGCATTAATGTCGCCTACCTCGTTGCGCGACGCGAAATGGTGCGGCGCTATGGACCCCTTGCGGCAGGTCCGCGGCTGAGTGTGCTGGCCCTCGGCCGGCTTGCCAGTGGTGGTGTGGACTATGGATCGGATCTCGACATTGTCATTGTCTATGATCCGCTGGTTTCGTCGCCGGTCGCTTCGCTCACGCAGGACGAAGCGTATGCTCGTCTGGTGGAGTTAATGATCACGGCTCTCTCCAGCGTCACTCGTGAGGGATATCTTTATCGAGTGGATCTGCGGCTGCGTCCCAACGGCAAGAATGGTCCTTTGGTCATCAGTTCCGAAGGATTTCTCGACTACGTAAAACAGCGGAGCGCGATTTGGGAGTGGCTCGCTTATGTCAAACTGCGTGCCGTCGCCGGCGATTTGGAACTGGGCAAGATGATCGAAACGCACGCCAGACACGCGATTCACGAAAAGGCACGCGAGACCAATCCGGATGAGTTGAAGCAGGAGACCCGCCGCGTGCGCGAGCGACTCGAGTTAGAAAAGGGCAGGGGGTTGGCCCGGAATGGGCGGCGCGGGGGTCGGGGTGGGCGCCACGATATAGACATTAAATACTCAGCCGGCGGAATGCTCGATGTTTATTTTGCCACGCGCTACCTGCAGCTTCGTGATGACCTCGCGGACGAAGGTGAGAATCGATCCACCCTCGCGACCCTCGAGCGACTCGAAGCCAACGGGTCGCTGGAGTCGCGTGACTACGAAGCGCTTAGTGAGGGATATGAACTGCTGCGCTCCGTCGATCATCACCTGCGTCTCATCGTCGGGAAAGTCGCAGCGCTCCCTGCAACTGACTATCCGGCGTTTAAGGAAATTGCCGGGCGTTTGGATTTCGCAAGCCCTGATGAGCTCAGCAAGACTTTGCGCGAACGAACGCAAGCGATACGCGAGGCTTACGATCGAATAACGGTGGGGTAATGATTAGGCTGGTGTTTCACTAACTCCTTGGAGTGCGGCGACCTGTCGCCGCTTTTGTATTGGACACATTCAAGAGCGGTGCTGGCGGTCGACCAAAGCGGTGACAGGTCACCGCACTCCAAGGAGTTGACGCTGAAACTGCACACTCCTAAGCCGTCTGCTTGAACCCCTCAGTCGCTTCATACCAGCAGCGCGTGCACCACTGATGTGACCCTTGACGTTCCGCGGCGGAGTAGTCCGCTGAAGCCGGCAAGCGGTTCACTACTTCCCGCTCTTCATCGCTCAGTTCATCCCAGGTTCTCATTACCTCCGCATGACAACGAGGGCAGCTTCTGTCAGTGTTCACCTCGACACCCCTTCGCAACAAAAATTGTTTGTTTACGTAGAATTCTTAATCGTGTAACTTAGCTTTAGGTTCTGGGGTTTACAACGGAAAGTCAACCCAGAGCATCAACAAATTGGGTCTGACAAAGTCAGAACCCTTAAGCAGTAGCGACCGTATTGAGAGATATGAGAGATTACGACTAAGGACAGAGAATGTTTCGAATCAAAGCTTCGTACACGGGTCAGCTGGAACTGAAAACCACTTTGGAACGCGCGCGCGAGTTCTTTGGCGAGCTGCGAAACTTCGCCGACTTGATGCCGGGCATCGAGGGTATTCGCAGCGAATCGGGCGGCATCATGCGCTGGAAAGTGCGCGCCGAGGTGCCGGTTATTGGTTCAGTCCAGGCCAGCTTCGCAGTGCGGAAAACAGAAGATGAACCGGACCGACTTGAGTGGTCGCCCGCCGGTACTGAAAAGAAAAATTATCTGCGCTATGCAGCGGCGTTTGAAGTACGCGGGCATAACGTACTGATCAAGATCTCACAGCACGTAGAACTCCGCCGGGCTCATGCCAGAGAATTGCATCGTCTCGCCGCTTTGGTTGGTGAAGGCGCGATTAGCTCGGAGATGCAGAAGCGCGTCGGTGAAATGATTCGAACCTTTCTCGAGCGAGCTCAGGCGAAGCTTGAAGGCGAGTCCGCTGTCGAACAGGAAGCCATCTCGTAGGACCGGCATTCCTACCCGTCCGCAGATTATTTAGCCGCAGATTTACGCAGATTAACGCGGATCAGATCGTTAAGACGCATACTCAAGAAATAGTAATTACTAAAGAATGTGGTTTACAGAGTGTTGATGCTTTTTCTGATCCGCGTTTGTCCGCGCAAATCCGCGGCTACTTTCGTCCGTAGCTAATCATATTCGCAAACATGCGATAAGCTCCCGGCACGCCCGCGCGCAGCTGCCGGTACCAGACCATACTCGAGTAGATGTAATTCCCCTTGCCGTACGGCGCCACCAACAAGCCGCCGATCAACGGCGGCTCGCCCGCGTCGTTAGTCGAAAAGATCTCTGTATAGTGTGAGTCCCATTGCCTGGGATAGTAGAGCCCGCGCTCCTGAATCCAATCCGCAAAGTCTGCCTGGGTAATCCGGTTTGGAAAGTTCAGCAGCCGATGACGCGGCTGGAGGAACGTAATCGGCGCGGTCTCGTCAGTAACGCGTTTGTCGTCAAGAATGATCGGATAGGGCGCAAGCTGCGGGCGCTTCTTCTTTTCGTCGGGATTCCATTCGTTGTCTTTGTGGTAGAAAACGATCAACGTTCCACCTGCCCGAACGAATTCGAGTAAACGAGAATTCGCCGCGATCAATTCCGGATGTGCCTCATAGCCGCGATTGTCGATTATGATCGTCTTGTAGAACGAAAGATCAACCTCCTTGATATCATCAGGTGTCAACGCCTTGGCAGTCACTCCTAACGACGCGAGTGAACGCTCAAGCGTCTGATCAAAGCTGGGAACGTAACCAACGCGGAGGTTTTGGCCGACTCGCGCGGCGCTGTATACCACCGACACAGTTCGCTTCGTAACCAAGTCTCCTGAGTCGAGAGCCTTGATGGAGAACTCCACTGAGCCTGAACTTCTCCGCTGCCTGAGTGTTTCCCGGGCGCGGCTGGGGTCGTGAATCGACAACGTGTCGTCGCGTTTCTCGTCGGGGCCGAGGACAAGTTGATAGCGAACGTAACCGGAGTTGGCGGATCCAATTTCCATGTTCCCGCGAAACGGCGTTGCCAGGTGATTCACCAGCGTCGCCTTGAACATGTCACACCAGCCCAGCGTTTCTTCGGTCCGCACGCATGGCGAAGGCGAGATGCTCTTGATCTCAACGGCAGGAACCACCGGTAACGCAGTTTCAGCGTGCACCAAAAATTTTGCACCGTCGACGTCAACCAGGGCGATCGCTTCGAAATTTTTGCCAAGGAAAAGCCCGTCGTAAAGATGTTCTTCCTGGGGTACTGTCAGGGGTGCGCTCTTCGGTGTGGTGTTTTCGATTGTGACGGTAGTTTCAGTATCAGGCAGCAGCACGTCGGCGGTATCCGGGTGCACAGGCTCCCAACCGTTCAGTCGGAGATCGTCGACGCCGATGGCGCGCGTGCCGGGATTGGCGAGTGCAATTGAAAAACTGGACTGGACATCGGGCACGAGCACAGAAGCGCCCGACGTCAGCGTCAGCGAAATGCCGGTAGTGACTGCCAGCGCCTGATCAACGCGCGATTCAAACAAGCGAAAGCGTTCAACATCGCCGGTGAGCAAAGTCCTGAGGCCTCTGCTCGCGCGCCAACCTATTAAGACCGCGAGCACTCGATCCGGTCGATCCAGAAAGTAGGTTAGCGGGCGACCTTCGATGTTTGGTGGCGTCACTTCGGGAACTAACGACTCCGGCGGTTCCAGTCCGGCAAGTGGGGTAATGGCATTCTGCGGCAAAGCTGGAACGCCCGCGGCCTCGCGCACCAGGCGATAACGAATCAGTGGCAGTTTTCCCGCTTCGATTCGTCGCGCTCGCATTAGTTCTGTAATCGATTTTGGCCACGGTCCCTGCGTGGCGTGTTGCTGGAGAGCTGCGAGCGCTTGTGCGGCGAATGAAGTTCCGCGCACCGCATCCACTTGGTTGGGATCGATCGCGAAAACTTTGTCAGATTCGCCTGCGGGTTTCTGCGCATTCGCGCCGCCGAAGACGCGTACAAACAGTCGCTGCGCTTGCCAGGGTTTTGCTCGATCGAGCTGCTCAGGAAAGCGTTTGGGATCGGCCGCAGCATCGAAGGCCTCAATTATGAGCCGCCCTGTAGCCTGGTGATGACCGTGTCCGCCGGTTGTGTCGTGGTTTGTAATGATTACGTCGGGACGCAACTCACGAATCTTCAAAACCATTCGTCGTAGCGCTTCGTCGTGACCCCAAACTTTAAACGCTTCGTCCGCCGATTTTGAGAATCCGAAATCTTTCAAACCAAGAAAGTAAGGCTCTGAACCCTGGATCTTTGCGGCCCTCATGGTTTCCTGCGCCCTGATTACGCCCAGCTCTTCATACAGCTCTGGTCCTACCGCGTTTTGTCCGCCCTCGCCGTAAGTTGAAAACAGACTAACTGTGTGCGCACCATCTCTTCTTCTGAGGACAGTTAACGTCGTGCCATCTTCATCGTCGGGATGCGCCGCAACGCACATCACCGTCCAGGTGTTGGTAAGATCAACCAACGCCTGATGGAGGGCGGCTATGTTGATCGATTGAGCAGCCGCGGCCGGGGTGGGGACGACTTCCTGCGCCCGCGCCGGCGACGCAATCCAGGAACAGAGGACCGCGAGCGCGCAGAATATGGAGATAAAGGAATGGTACGGATTGCGAAGTTTCATGATGGGCTGTTTCGATGGTTAATCAGATACGTAAGAGCGGGGGCAAGCCCGCCTTCCCAGCCTGAGAGGCTTCTCGGTTGAGAGCTACAGCTCGGTTGAAAGCCTTTCAAGTTAGACAAGTTGATTCAAGAGAGTTCAGCTCGAGGTCAGGAAGGCGGTGCTTGCCCCCGCTCTTGTTTCCCCATCCATTGGTGGCTAGCCGCGTAACCGCTCAAGCCGCGCGGCAATTGTCATAATCACTCCGATCATCAGCATCAGCACTACTCCATACGCCGCTGCTGTGCCCAAGTTGAAATCACGCAGCTCGGAAGCAATCGCGATCGAAACAGGACGATTTGTTGGCACAAACACCAGCACCGAAGCCACATATTCTCCCAGCGCAATCACAAAAGCCAGCAGCGTGCCCGCGATAGCCCCTGGCCAGATGAGCGGGAGCGTGACGCGGCTGAATCTTTGCCACCAGCCGGCGCCCAAACTCGCAGCCGCTTCCGCAAGCGTCGCATCGAGCTGTTCCATGCTGGCCTGCACCGCGCGCACAACCAGAGGCATGAATCGTAGAAAGTAAACTACCGGCAGAATCCAAAACGTCCCGACAAGTATGAAAGAACCCAGGAGCAATGAAGGCTGGCCATAAGCCTCGGCCAGTGAAACTGCCACGACGGTTCCGGGCAGCGCCCAGGGAACCAGTATCAGCCACGAAAGCAGCCGCTTCCATTTCCTGCTTCCTTTCCGCGCCAGCAGAGCAGCCACACAGAAACTCCATACCAACGCGGCGCCGGCGGCGATTGCAGACATCGACAGGCTGTTAAGAAAAACTTCGCTGGCTCGCGAGTCGGAAAAGATTTTTACGTAGTTGGTGAAGGTGTAGGCGGTGGGCACAGTCTGAGTTGTCCAGTTTCCTTCGCGTGCGAAGCTCACCAGCAGCAGCGTGGCTACCGGCAGAACGAGTAACACTGAAAACAACACACCGCAGGCGATCGCGAGGCTGCGAGCGCCGCCGCGCGCAATCGGTTGGCGCTTTTTTGTCGCGCCCTTCATCGCGGCAGCCGCAAACCTTCGCGTTCCTTCGTAGCGCTGAAAAAAGAAGAGTGCGCTCAG
>JBOGOP010000161.1:0-12108 GCA_050747225.1 Pyrinomonadaceae bacterium | reverse complement strand
CTTCAGGCCCCATTCAACGTATTCAAGGCCATCGCGTAGTGTGAATGCCAGTTCCTGAACCGCAGTCGCGCCCGCCTCACGAATGTGATAACCACTAACGGAGATTGGATTGTAACGAGGCACGTGCTGAGTGCAGAACTCGAACGTATCGACCACCAGCTTCATCGCAGGTTGGATTGGATAGATCCATTCCTTCTGAGCAATGTATTCCTTGAGGATGTCGTTTTGCAGAGTGCCGGAAATCTTTCCCCAGTCAGCGCCCTGCTTCTCTGCCACGACCAGGTACATAGCCAACAAAACAGACGCGGGCGCATTAATTGTTTGTGAAACGGTGACCTGATCAAGTGGGATCTGGTCGAACAATACTTCCATGTCGGCCAGCGACGAAACTGCCACGCCGCACTTTCCGACTTCGCCTTCGGAAAGCGGAGAGTCCGCGTCATAACCCATTAAAGTGGGCAAATCGTAGGCTACCGAAAGTCCAGTTTGGCCTTGTTCCAGTAGATATCGAAATCGCGAATTGGTTTCCTCCGGCGTGCTAAACCCGGCAAACTGGCGCATCGTCCACATCTTGCCGCGATAGCCGGTGGGATGTATTCCACGCGTGTAGGGAAACTCTCCAGGGAATGAAATGTCGCGAGAGAAATCTACCTGGGCGATGTCAGCGGGCGTATACAGCCGATCCACTTCCGCAAGTGAAACAGTTTCAAAATGGGCCTTTGTTTCTGGATGTTTTCTTAGAGCGGGTTGAAGCGTCTCAGTCTCCCACCGTTGGACTTCTTCTTCAATTGGAGTATTGATCTCTTTAGTTTCAGACATACTATTCGCGATCATTCCTGGATTGGAGAGTTTGATATTAGTTGAGCAAAATTCCACTGTCAACGCAGGTAAACGGCGCAGTTTTGGTTAACTTAAAAGAAGGGAGCGCGGTTGTGATGGCAGTCACAACCGCGCAACTCGGGTAGGCACTCGCGATGCGTGGCGTCAAGCGGGGGTACGAGCGGGCAACGGGCAGGGAAAAGAAAACTCGTTGCCGAATGAGCGTCCCCATTTGCTCATTCGACTGGCACTACAATCTCATTAGCTCGAACCATGTTTAGGCGGCTTCGCGCCGCCGCTTCTATGGTGCGAGGATCCGAATTCAATCGTTGAATCTCCAATCTTAAAGATTGGTTTGTGTTGCGAAGTTTTTCTACGTCACCTTGCATGCGGACGTATTGCTGAGAAGCAAGCGACATCTCCGTTCTCGTTCGCATTGTGACGGCGACACAGACTGCAAATGTTCCGAGAATTACCATGCCAAAAATCACCCACGCCGGTATAACTCCGCCACGGCTGCGAACTTCGGCGGGAGTCCCGATGATGTCCAACGAGATCTCTCTAACGGATGAAAACGGTGAACTCGCTCTCGGCGCTACACGCTGCGCCCGAATTCGCTCATCAACCCAGTAAGAATTTATGACCCTGCTCAAGAAGCACCTCCAAGTCCGTTGCTGATTCTGATTCCGCGTAAATGCGAACTACTGGTTCTGTCCCTGAAGGCCGCATCAACAGCCAGGAACCGTCCGCAAAAATAAATTTGACCCCATCCAACCGATTGGTTCGCTCAACTCGACGTCCACCAATCTCCCTGGGATCTTCCTTCAATTTGTCGCCGAGAGATTTCATCAAGTCGGGAGTTAGACGAATACCTGTCCGGCCCGATTCCAGTCTGCCAACGCGCCCAAACAAGTCGTTCAACTGATCTGTCAGACTCGCGCCGCGCGCCGCAACTGCCTCCGCTGCGAGCAAACACGCAAGGATGCCATCTTTCTCCGGATAGTGACCTTTGATCGATAGTCCTGCCGACTCTTCACCACCGATGACAATCTTGTTTTCATTGATTAATTCTCCGATATATTTGAAACCAACCGGCGTTTCATAAACTGGAAGACCACGGGCCTTTGCAACGCGATCTACCAGATGGGAAGTTGCAACTGAACGGGCGGCACCGCCGTCCCATTTTCTCGACTCCACCAAATAATCGAAGAGAAGAGCAATCAACTGATTAGGCGTTATGAACGAACCGTTTGAATCGATGACCCCAAAGCGATCGGCATCACCATCGGTGGCCAGCCCCAGGACGCAACCTTTCGACGACACCACCTCGCGTAACTCATCCAAGTGACTGGCTTCCGGCTCCGGGGATCGTCCTCCAAAGAGCACGTCACGCCAGTCATGAATCGTTTCCACTTCAAGGCCGTGCATCCGTAAAATCTCGTCAAGGTACCCTCGACCCGTTCCCCATAGTGGGTCGTATGCGTAGCGGCCACCTGCTCGAGTGATTACGTCAAAGTTAATCTTGCTGCCCAGGTCTTGCAGATAGCCGGGGCGGGCGGCAAATGTTTGCACATCACCAGCCTCCGTTGGACGCGCCAGAGCTGAACCAGCAGCAGTCCTTTCAATGATTTGCTCAACGTTCCGGGTCACTTCCGGCAATGCGGGCGCGCCATCACTGGTTGAGAGTTTCATTCCGTTGTACTGCGGAGGATTGTGCGAAGCCGTGAAATTGATTCCGCAGATGGCCCCCTTAGTGCGAATGACATGCGAAATCGTTGGAGTTGGCACGGGCTCGTTGCACAAGAGCACCCGAAACGCGTTTTGGGAAATAATATTGGCGCATTCCTCAGCGAACTGCTCGCCGAGAAATCTGGTATCGTATCCAACGACCATAAGGTCGCCTACCGGCTTGGCAGTTACGAAATGGGAGCAAATTGCACTGGTGACTGACCGAACGCCGGCGAAGGTGAATTCGTCTGCGATTACCGCACGCCAGCCAGATGTCCCGAATCGAATCCTCATGGTCGTTATTAAGGGCCTGCTTAACTAGGTTGGCGTTTAGCCACAAGATACCTGGTACACCGTCGGTCCGAACCCAATAGAGTGTGCTTACCCTCATCGTCAATTCGTTGCCAGTCAACAGTTTAGGGCAAGGTTGGCGGAATGTAGCACCGGTGCTTAAGGGTGTAAAGCAATATCTTTGAAATGCTTCCGCGACGTAACTTCAACGTTTACTTGAACTAAGCCCGCTTAATGGCCCACCAAGGCGAACGCATGGCGTACACGAAAACAAAGCATTTTCGGGAAATGCCTTCGCGTTGAAGGGATTGACACGAGATTCCCGCGAAGCTAGACTGCGGAATTGAGGCTGCTGAAGTAAGTCAAGTTACCGAGTCTCAACCGTTACTCAAATCCTGACCCCGTCTTGCCTCTGATTTCACAGAACATAATGGCCCGTTTCGGAAGCAGCACCCGGCGCCATTCCATCCCGCTGTCAAGAAGCAGAGAGGCTCCATGCCAGAATTGATCAGTTCTTACCCAGAAGCCAAAGCACATTCCAGTTCAAGTCCGCTTCCGATAGGTTCAATTGTTAGGGCGCTCTGCCAGGCGGCTAGTGCGGGCCCCGATTTGCTTTATGAAGTGATGCTAAAACTGAGCCTTCTAGTTGAGGCGACCGCCCCGATGTATGGCCTTTCAATGTGGAGCGTCGATGGCGGACAGAGGCCAAGACTTAACTGGACCGAAGGGCTGGACGAGTTAGAACTGGCAGAGGGTCAGCGGGTTGTTAGCGAGTCCTTAATACCCAACGCCCCGTGGCCCGACATCAAGGAAGGTGACTCCTCTGTCTGCTTCGTGTTGACGTCATCCAAGCCCGGGCGGCCGGGTGCTGCTTTATACGGTTTGTGTGTTCGCCCATTATCGCTTCGACAAGTACGAGACCTCGGCGTCATAGTAGATGTGACGCGCCTGGCGCACTCGCACGTTTCGACCGCACAACCAATACAGAAGCCAGCGGTTGGCACTGAAAAGAAGGGCAAGACTCTCCTTCCCGGGATGATATTTGCAAGTCGGGCAATGAACGAAGTGGCCCACACCATAGATCGAATCAAAGACTCAAACTCCACAGTTCTGATTACGGGCGAATCGGGCACGGGGAAAGAGTTGGTCGCCCATGCAATTCATCGGCTCGGCAAGCGTTGCGAAAGAGACTTCATCCCGTTCAACTGTTCAGCAGCTCCACCTGACCTCATCGAAAGCATGCTCTTTGGTCACCGAAGGGGAAGTTTTACGGGAGCGCTTCAGAATAACGAAGGGCTAATACGAGCGGCAGAAAATGGGACGCTGTTTCTTGATGAGATTGGCGATCTTCCGTTCGCCCTGCAGCCAAAGCTTCTTCGTTTTTTGCAAGAAGGTGAGATTCACCCGCTGGGGGAGCGTACCCCACAAACGGTTAACGTGCGCGTGATCGCGGCGACTCATAAAGACCTTGACCGCCTGGTTCGTGAAGGGTTGTTCAGGGAGGATCTTTACTACCGTATCGCGACGCTGACGGTGAGAATTCCACCGTTACGCGAGCGGCCGGAGGACATATCGGCGTTGATCTCTCACTACCTCTCACATTACGCCAGACGCAATGATAGGACGATCGCCGGAATCACCTGGGAAGCTATCCACGCGTTGGAGAACTATTCCTGGCCTGGGAACGTGCGAGAACTCGCTGGCGAAATGGAGAGGCTTGTTTTGTATGCCGAGGAGAACAGTCACATTACGCCGGAACAGATCAGTCGCCACATCTGCCCCGCAGACGCAGGACAGGTACAATCGGAAAGGAGATCCGGAGAAAACCTCGAGCTGTTATTGGAAGACTACGAAAGGCGAGTTATCACTGAGACCCTAAAGCGTAATGATTGCAACGTCGCGCGCACGAGTGAGGCGTTGGGATTAGGATCGCGCCAAACGTTGTACAAGAAGATCAAGCGGTTGGCGATCGACATTACAGACTTTCTACAGGAAGACACAGAGCCAGGTTTACAGCTTCGGTCTGAGCGTAACTAAGCAACCAGGCACACCCGCCATTCTTAAAAGCATTCGAGTCCACTCTCGAATGCTTTTTATTTTCTGCCTACAATTGTCGCCGCGTTGGATAAAGTTGAACGACCTGTTGACAACCTGGGGCGACAACTCACTTAGGCTGCAAAAGTGCGGTTTCATCATCGCATCCATACCCATCCGTTTCATTTCAGTGATTCTACTTGTTAACTCCCGGCTACACCGAAGCTGCCGATTTGATGATGAACAGCGCGTTTAGCTTGGTGCTTGCCACTTCGAGCTTGATGGCACGTCTCTTGTTAAGGAGAGGTTCGTCGCGAGGCCACAAACGCGTCGCGACAAGTCGATAAGACGCTACGAAAAGAATCTCATGAAGGCAATCACCACAAGAGAGTTTGTATCGTTGGCATTGATCGCAATCACTGCCCCTGTGCTCGCGCTGGGCCTATTTTTCGCCATTCGCACGGTGGCAGCTGGAAACGAATTTTTGCTATTGGCGCTGACTCTGTGTGGCGCTGTCGTGAGTGGGATTAATGGCTTTGGCCGCCGCACGGTCCGAGCTGAGTCCCAACCGCGCGGAAGCCGCGGAGGGCCACAGTCAAGCGTGGCCCTCACATCATGAGAGTGTTAGCAACCGTCGTGAGCTCTCTTTCGACACGGAAGAAGGCGAACGAAATTTCAAGCAATCACCAAACTAATAAGGAGCAAAAAAATGATTAGAAAGTTCTTTCGCGATGAAACCGGTCTTGAGTTGTCGGAATACGCCGTTGCCGCAGCTTTGGTTGCTATCGCCGTCGTTGGTGCCTTCGGGCTGTTGGGCGAAGCCATTACCAACAAAATCACCGAACTCACCACTGCGATCAACAACTGATCGTACACCTCGGCATGTGGTCAGGCGCGCTTTAGCCAAGAGCTTGTATCTCGGATAAAGCGCGCCCACAGGCCTTCTAATGAGCATGGGATTTACAAGACCAGGCCAACAAGTTCTCGATTCCAAGAGGTCCTGGAGGGAAAACAAGATGACAAGATTTCTTCTGGATGAAACAGGGCTCGAGCTTTCCGAATACGCGGTCGCGGCAGCGTTAGTAGCGATTGCTGTGGCCACTGCTTTTACTGCGCTTGGCGATGCGATCGGCGTGAGGCTCAACGAGCTTGTTTCTCGTGTAAATGGCTAGGTCCGGCCCAAAAGACTAGTAGTAGCCGCGTCAACGTTCCGCACCTCAAGGGTAACCAATGTCCCAAACGCTGGTTTACATAATTCTTCTGATTCCATTGGCGGTAGTCATCGCCTACTACGACGTGCGCTATCGAAGGATCCCTAATGCCTTTGTCCTGGCTGCCTTCAGTGGTGGTGTTTTGATGAATGCGATTCTGGGCGGACTGCACGGCGTCTACTCCAGCATTACTGGTTGCGTGCTCGCATTTTTCCTTATGTTCATGTTTCACATTTTCGGAGCGATGGGCGCGGGCGACGTCAAGCTTTTCGCGGCAATCGGCGCCGTCACCGGCGTTCAGTTAGTGGTGCCCACTTTCATAGTGGTAGTCCTTACTGGCGGGCTGCTGGCAGTCGTTTCGATCATTCGCGCCGGGATATTGATTACTACGATGCATCGCGTCCTACAGATATTCGTCGGACTGCTACCGGGCTGGCAGATGCCGAAGTTCAGCGTGCCCGTGGACCGCAGACACACTATTCCCTACGGAGTCGCGATCACAATGGGCAGCATCATCTCCATAGCTATTTTTCGTACTTAAGTACCGCGCCCCAGCACTTTCTCACTAGACCGACCGAAAACACGGAGAGGTAACCATGCGCAACAAACGCTTTTTCATCGTCTTAGCTGGTGCACTGGTATTCGGACTGCTCGCAGCAGTTTCCGTTACTCGCTATTTATCGAGTGCTCAGGCCTACACCAAGAGTCTGAACCGGGTTGCGGTTGCCAAGGTAGCAATTCCTCTCGGCACAAAAATAATTGCCGAGCAGATCTCGGTGGTCCAATTTCCGCAGGAGTCGACACCAGATGGCGCCTTTGCGTCGATCGAGAAGTTGGTTGGGCGAGTAGCCGTGGTCAACATCGCGCCACGCGAGCCAATCACTGAGCCGCGCCTCGCGCCAGAAGGAACAGCCGGCGGACTGTCGGCAGTTATTCCAGAGGGCTATCGAGCCATGACCGTCAAAGTTGACGACGTGGTCGGTATTTCGGGCTTCATCATGCCCGGCACGCTGGTAGACATCGTTGTAGTGATTGACCCGGATGAGAAATCAGGCATGCAGGATCCAATTTCCAAAATTGTCCTGCAGAACATCAAGGTCCTCGCTAACGGCCAGAACATCGACAAGCCCGAGAGCGAACGCCAGGCCAACAGCGTCAAGGCAGTCACTTTGTTAGTCACTCCGGAGCAGGCCGAAAAGCTGGCCCTGGCGGCAAGTGAAGGCAAACTGCAGTTGGTAATGCGCAACTCGATTGATCAGGGTGACGAGGAGACCCACGGAATCAACAAACGGACACTCCTTGGCGGCGAACACGCCCAGCCCGTACCTGATCCGGGATCATTGAAGAGTGAACAACAAAAACCCACGGCAAAGCCCGTAAACCGACAGCATCGCGCTGAACCAAAACCAGTGGCGGCGCCGGTAGTTGCACCCCCACGCGCTCAGGTTGAAATGATCGAAGGCGCGAAAAAACGCAATGTAGATTTTCCGTGATGAGTGGAGATCACCGTCACGTAGACCAGGTCACTGTTTACCAAAAGGAGCTCATGATCATGTACAGCCGTTTCCCTATCACGCGCCGAGTAAGTTTGTTGCTGGCGTCAATGATGATTGTCGCTATTCACTCCATCGGGCACGCTCAGGCGACCTCTTACAAAGCTTCCTTCAAAGAAAACAAAGAGGCTGTGGCGGTCAACGTGCTGGTGGGCCAGTCTCGGGTGATCAACTTCGACAGGCCAGTCGGCCGCTTCTCGGTTTCCAATCCTGAGATCGCAGAAGCAGTTCTGGTTACGCCTGATCAGGTGTTGGTAAACGGCAAAGCCTTCGGGCAGGTGAACTTCATTGCCTGGGAACAGTCGGGTGGTGAGTACCTTGTGTTCGATGTGTTCGTGCGAGCCAATCTTTCCTTGATAGATTCGCAGATTCGCGCGCTGTTTCCGAAAGATGACATTCGTCTGAGCCAGGCAAACGGTTCGGTAGTCATCTCCGGCAGCGTGAGCGATCCGAAAACGTCGGCGCAGATAGATAGCGTGGTTCAGGCAGCCGGCTTCAAGACGGTGAACATGCTCGCCTCGCCGGTTAAGAACATGTCCCAGGTCCAACTACAGGTTCGTGTTGCCGAGGTATCAAGAAACAGAGTTCGTGATCTCGGCACTTCGTATGCCTACCAGGGTGGCAGCTCAGGCGTCTACGCAAATAGTGGTTCCGGCCCAAGCGCCTTGGGCAATGTAACCAACAATGTGCTTTCCGGCACGCTCTCGAGCGCGCTGAATCTGTTCGTTATGGGGGGCAATACGTTGGCTATGGTCCGCGCGCTGCAAACACAAGGTGTCCTGCGCGAACTCGCGGAGCCCAATTTGATTGCCATGGACGGCCAGCAAGCCAGCTTTCTCGCCGGCGGCGAATTCCCGATTCCTATCGTCCAGGGCGGCTCTGACAAGAGCACGGTGACGGTAGTTTTCAAAGAGTACGGAATACGCCTGAATTTCAAGCCGACGATTATTGATGAAGACCACATCCGTCTGGAGTTGGAACCGGAAGTCTCAACAATCGATTTCTCAAACGGAGTAAAGTTTGACGGCTTCTTGATTCCTGCTTTGAAAACTCGCCGTGCCAAGACCGGTGTTGAGTTACGCGACGGTCAATCATTTGCACTGGCTGGTCTGCTGGACAATAGCGAGACGAAAACCCTTTCGAAGGTCCCCGTGCTCGGTGATGTCCCGGTCCTTGGTTCGTTATTCCGCTCCAAGTCGTTCCAGAAGAATGAAACAGAATTGATTTTCATCGTAACGGCAGTGATGGTGAAGCCGGTGAACCGTGACGACTTGCCGCAGCTGCGCGGAGTGGATGGTTTGAAGAATGGATCGCCGTTGGGAATCGAGCCCAAGGCTGAAGAGATCCAGGGAAGAACTGGATTTTCTGTCACTGGTCAAAATACCGAATCGACGCCTGCCGTCGATCCGAAGACAGCGGACCCTGCCAAATCAGTGGCACCAGCCGTCAAGCCGGCTACGGACACTAAAGCAGCGAGTGGAACAGACACCACCGGAGTCTCTTCAACAAGCACCCCCGCAAACACCACCCGGACTAACCCGACACTTCCGGTGGCGCAGATTGTGAGAGATATCAACCCCTAACCTCTACAAACTTGGAGTCATCACTTTCGCAACGAAAGTGTTTTGAGTAGGAGGCAAGAAATGAACAGATTAGCCGAACGAAAAAACAAAAAGGGTGAACGCGGATCTATTCTCGCTACTTCGGCGCTGGGAATGCTTTCAGTTCTTCTGGCGGTCGGAATGGGCGTTGATATCAGTCGTTTCTATCTGGCGAAGGCGGAATTGCAGAACGCCGCCGATGCATCGGCACTCGCGGCCGTGTCGGGTCTCAACTCCACACCTAAAGGAATTACAGACGCCACTGATCGCGCCGTAAAGGCGATGAACAAGTATGACTTCAACAATCAGGGCGTGTCGTTCCCTCGCGCGAATGTTTTGTTTGCAAAGAACCTGGAAGGTCCCTACGTGAGCGAAGGCTCGGCGCAGGCAGCTCCCCACGATATTAGGTTTGTGAAAGTTACAACCCCCGAATCAGCAATCGCGGTGTCCTTCGCCGTTAGTGTGTTAGGCAGCAGCAAGAATTTGACAGCGACAGCTACTGCCGGTTACTCGGTTCCTATCAACGTCTTCTGCAACTGGCTGCCTGTATCAGTCATTGACTACGACGTTCCGATGACTCCCGGCCAAACCTATACGATTCGTGCCAGCTCCGGAAACATGGTCTCCCCGGGAAATTATCAAATTCTCGCCGTCGCCGGATCGGGCGGTAAGGATGTAAGGATTGGCCTGGCGAGCGGTGTCGATCTTTGTGCTGAGGCCGGCGCTACCTATGCGGTTGATTCGAAGCCAGGTGTCACGGCAGGCGCTGTTAGGCAAGGCCTCAATACACGCTTTGATGAATACCAAACGTCGCAAGTGAACCCCGTCGAAATGCCTCCCGATACCAATATCAAGAACAGCATAGACTACGACCAGTATCGCGCTGGTAGTCCTAAGCAGGATCCTTCGCACACTGGCGTCCCGGGCCGTCGCGTTGTGATCATTCCGATCGTGAAGTATGCGGAATATGACCAGGGAAGGAACATCGTAAAGTTCAATCGCTTTGGCCAGTTCTTCCTGCAAACGAAGGTCGGCAGTGGTAATGGTGGCGACATTCAGGCTGAGTACATCGATGACATCGTGGTTGCGGGCAAGGGTGGTTACGATCCGAATGGCGGCGCCGCAAACAACCTGATGGCAACCCCAGTTCTTTATAAATAGGTAAACGAAATGCACGCGCGACTACAAAAAATACGAGCTCTGCGACGCCTGCGGCGATTCTGCAGAATAGATCGTGTGCGTAGAGACGAGCGTGGTGTTCAGCTGGTTGAACTCGCCATAGTGATTCCAATATTCGTGATGCTGTTCGCAGCGACCGCTGAGTTTGGCAGATATTTTTACGAGTATACGACGTTGGCGAAGGCGTCCCGAGCGGGAGCCCGTTATCTGGCGACTTCCGCTGTGAATACCGCAGAAGACACGAAGGCAAAGAACATTATCGTTTTTGGTAACCCGGCAGGCACTGGTTCACCAGTTCTTTCCGATCTGACAACCGCCAATGTTTTGATCACGCGTCAGGGTGGTGTTCCCATCCTGCCGGAAACCGTCACGGTGCAGATTTCCAACTTCCAACACCAGCCAATTTTTGATTTGGGAAAGCTAACTAAAATCACTTCACTTTCGATGAATGTCGATGTGAAGCCGAGCGTGACCATGCGCTACTTGCTCACTCAACCCCCAATATAAGAAAGAAGACCATGAGACTACCTAAGAAATCTGAACGAGGTGAACGTGGCTCTACTTTAGTTGAATTTGCAATCGGGGCGACCGTGTTCTTGACCGTGATGTTTGGAGTGATGGAATTTGGCCGCGCGTTGTGGGTCCATAACGCACTGTCTGACGCGGCACGGCGCGGCGCACGCTATGCAGTTGTTCACACGGCCGCTGATAGCGATGCGGTAAAGAACGTGGTGGTTTACGGGAATCCAGCTGGAGGAACCACACCGCTGGTAAGCAATCTGACCACGGCGAACGTCAATGTTGTCTATTCAGGATTTGGACTGAGTGGTGGGACGGCAACTGTAAGCATAAGTAACTATCAATTCCAATTTGTGGTTCCGATTGTTAGCACTTCCATCCAAATGCCCAGCTATTCCACCACCTTAACTGCTGAAAGTGCCGGCTTGATTCCGGCAAATCTATAGAACGCCAACGACTCCAGCACTTCGTTGGACAGCGGAAAAACGATGACTCAACCCCTTACATTCGTGATTCTTGGCGCCGGCCTTGATAACTTCAAGCAACTTCGAACGGCGTTGTCAGCGGACAGCCGCGTCCAATTGCTGGCTGGCGGGAATGATGCCGAGCAACTTTATGATGAGATCATTCGCCTCAAGCCGATGGCGGCGATCATTGCGCTCGGCAGCAACCCAGACCAGGCAATCAAGCTGATACAGCGGCTCAATCTGGAGTCACCGAATACCGCGATCATCTCTGCTGCCTCGGATCAATCGCCTGATCTCCTCTTACAAAGTCTGCGAGCAGGAGCGCGAGAGTTTCTGCAGCTTCCAGTTAAGGAACAGGAACTAAAGACCGTCCTGGATCGTGTCGCTGCGTTTTGTGCCGGCCGCGTTGAAGCTCCCAAAAAGAAGGGTCGCGTGATTGCGGTCTTTTCGAGCAAGGGTGGCTGCGGCACATCTTTTATTGCGACCAACCTTGCCGTGGCGACTAATTCGCGCACCGCCCTTGTTGATCTGAATCTTCAGGCTGGCGACCTGCCGCTCTTTCTCGGGATTGACCCGAAATACTCGTTTGCCGACATGGCGGAGAATCGCGCGAGGCTGGATGACGCGCTCATCAGCAGCTTTGTTGCGCCCTACTCTTCAACTCTCTCGCTTTTGGCGGCGCCTAAAGAAGCGGACTCGGCTGACG
>JBOGOP010000160.1:0-12118 GCA_050747225.1 Pyrinomonadaceae bacterium | reverse complement strand
GTATATGGCTTCGATATTGCTGACTTTGATCGCGATGGATTTCCTGATATCGCAGTGGCGCGGTCAGACGCACCCAATATGATTTACTTTGGAAGCTAGTGGTACTGGGAGTGACTCCGACGACTAGAGCCAGTACGTCATGACGCTCGACCTGGCTCATAGCCGTTTGTGGGTCGCCAGGAATCAGTAGCAGACAACAAGCCTGGTCCGCTATGCGGGCTGATGAGATCAAGCCATTTTGCGTCAGCTGTTTAATCGTCCGCTTCACGGACTCCGTTTTTCCCGTCCTTTGATCCCAGCAGTTAAGAGCCTGTGTCAAAACTCGCGTTCGCAGCGCCAAAGGCGCGGAATGTGAAAGCCTGGGGCAGCAACGCCCCAGGTGGGAGCCAGCGACTCTCCCGAGCGCTGAAGGCGCGCACTGATAGTGACGTCGGACGGAACGCTCGTGTTTTCGCTAAACCAGCGCATTTCGCACCTTCAGCGCTTTAGGATCATATCCACCTTCACCTGAGGCGTTGCCCCAGGCTTTCACATTCCGCGCCTTTGGCGCTGCGAACGCGAGTTTTGACAGGCACTGAGCTGCTAGGCTATTACCAGTCGTCCGCAATGTGGGCAGCAATTAGATCGCCCGCGCGCGACCGAACCCCATGCGTCTCTGCACAAGTCGTTCAACGTTAAGCGGCACGCCTTCGGCTTTGGCCTTGCGAATAAACTCAGCATCGATGTTGAAGATGCGCAGCTTCACACTGTCTTCAACCGAAAGGTCCGTTAATCCCTCGTTGCGGACCTCAGCGAGGAATTCCGGCGTCACTTCGAAAATCCGCATCTTGACGAGACTCTCAAAGGGTTTCTTTGTCAAAACCCATCTGGGTGGCCTGGCGAACGAACTCTGCATCGATTTTGAAAATACGGGCCTTGACCAGTTCCTCCATACCCATGTTCGGAAATCCGGTGGCTTTCATTTCGCGCATGAATGCCGAGTCAATCTTGAAAATCGCGGCCTTGAAAAGGTCACCCACGTCAAGTTTACCGAAACCCGCTGAAGTCAGGTCATCAGCAAGTGCCGTCGTGACGTTCAGCGCGGCGGCGGCGAAAACCCTGTCTTCCGACCGGCCATGATTTTTTCCAGTTGATTCACTTTCAAAGTCGAAGCCCCGGCTCTTCATCGCGGTAACAAACGCCGGATTTCGCGTGAAGCGAAAAGTGCCCGAGCCTTTGCCATTTTGAAAAGTTCCTTTGCAGTTAATCGTTCCTGCTTCACGCGCGAGGGCGAAGGTGACCGGCCCGCCCTTCATTACTTGTTCGCGCGTTAAGCCCAATTCAGCAAACTCATAAGTCTGACCAAACTGATGCCTGTTGCCTCTCACACCGCTATCATCGACTCCATTGCTTTGCCTGAAGTTTAAATTGATTCCGGACTCCTGTTTCTCAACCGTTGCCGACCACTCGCCCGTTGACACGTCCTGAGCGCTCACACTGCGACCTCGCAGGGAGGCGACGAAGGCTAAACTGACGCCGAGGACCAGGCTGACAACGAAGTGCGTCCATGCTTTGTTTGACATAGAATCGATCTCCTCTATTTCATCTTTGTCCGCTTAGGTATGGCCGATCAACATTCAAACGCCGCCCGGAGGTTTTAGTTGCAGAAAGTTTGATTAACGGTAGGGTAGGGAACAAGGTATAGAGAGGGTGTCTCAAGTTTGAATCCGTGGGCTTTCATTGACACCGCGGCTTCAGCCCGGTGAATTTGGTTTGCAACATGACCCGAAACCGTTTAAACGGTTTCCTCCAGATCCCAATACCGAATCACCGGGCTGAAGCCACGGTGTTAATAAGAGTATTGAAGCCGCTAGGCTGATCGGCTGACCTTCCATCCCGCGAAAGGCTTCACCGTTGCACAGTTTGGTCCACCATCCTTGCCCGTACCGGGGACTCGCGTTTCAAGCGCCTTTAACGCAGCTGGCGCTTTCACGGCCTGCTCAACCAATTTCCACGTAATACCAGTGAGCGGAATTTTCAGACGCCGGCTCCAGGGAGTATTTGTTTGGCCTGCGTAGGTGCCAATGTCGAGATAGACGAAGCGCTCATGCGGCGGGCCCTGGACAAATGGTCCCAGGAAACTGGGGTTGCCATCCTTTCCTTGCTGCACTCTTACGCTGAATTCAAACTGAAGGTCGTCAGTCTTTGATTCGATAGCCTGCACCGTTTCATAGTTGCTGCCGCGCCCTTTCTGTAGTCCGAGATACACTCCGGCCGGCGGCTTCTCAACGACGATTCGCAGGGTAAGCTCACGTTCCATATCAGAGATCGTAGATCGTTAGTAGCAAACAGTAAACAGCAATCAGCAATCAGCATCGGCTTCAGGAAGTTCTAACAGCGGAAAGGCGTCCGTTTTGCTGATTGCTGATTACTGTTTACTTCTTTGCCTACTGCGCGCGCTCGAGGCAGGCGCTAAGTTTCGCTGCCAGCTCGCTCACGTGAGGTTCTTTGATCATATCGAGGTGGCTTCCCGGAATCTCATGTACGTCCATTCCGCCACCAGGTGCTGTTACCGTTTGGCGCGGGACAGTACACGGGCAGCCGACATACGGGTCAGGACCTGGGCATTCCTATCGGTGACCAGAAGGGTGTGGCGGTCACTCTGACAAACGCTTCGATCTACTTACGGTAATTCCACCCAACTTGAGCGGTGGTTTACCCTGCGCGGTTGTCGCACGCCTCAATGCTTTGCCTGCACCTGGTTTCTGGCAAGTCGGGCGCTTTGGCAGTTTCTATTTCTTACAAAGAGATTGTAAAGGCGTGCTAGCGGGTAGTTAGAGTGCCCCAAGGTCGTTTCCGTGTGCGGCAAAGTATTTTTGACCTGATTAATGATCAGCACAGCAAACAGCATATGAGCACCTACCAATCTGCGAGACGCGCCAGCGAACTCGCTCTGCAACAGGTCACGCTTAGCTATTTGCGACCAGACAGCCCGCTCCCACTCGTGGTTCGGCCCGCTGAATTGGGACTTGATCTAGTCGAATGGGCAGCCGCAAATTCCGACTTCATTGAAAACTACTTGTTGCGAAACGGAGCGATCCTCTTCCGCGACTTCGATCTCTCGACGGTTGAAGAATTCGAGCAGTTGATCGAAGCGTTGTCGGGCCCGCTGCTCGATTACTCTTATCGTTCAACTCCTCGCCACGTAGTTACTGGCAGAATCTATTCGTCAACCGAATATCCTGCCAACCAAACCATCCCGCTCCATAACGAGAACTCCTACACCCGCAACTGGCCGATGAAGCTTTCGTTTTTCGCGATGGAAGTCCCGGAGAAGGGAGGGGAAACGCCAATAGCCGACTGCCGTCGAATCTATAAAGCTATCCCACCGGAGATTCGCGAATGTTTCGGGCGCAACGGCTTGATGTACGTGCGTAATTACGGCACCGGGTTCGATCTTCCCTGGCAGGAAGTTTTTCAAACGTCTAACAAAGCGGTGGTTGAAGACTATTGCCGCAAAGCTCGGATGGAATTTGAGTGGGTTGGAGAAGATCAACTTCGCACCCGACAAAGGGCGCGTGTGGTGGAGGAGCATCCGCGCACGGGCGAGCTTGTTTGGTTTAATCAAGCGCACCTTTTCCACTTCTCGAGGTTGTCGGCCGAGGTTAGCGATTGGTTGTTAACGGCCTACGGCGAACAAAATTTGCCGCGCAATGTTTACTTCGCGGATGGCTCACCGATCGATGCAGCGATGTTAGACGAGATCACACAGGTTTACAGCGACCAGTCGATCGTTTTCCCATGGCGTGAGGGTGATGTATTAATGCTTGACAACATGTTGACAGCGCACGGCCGCAAGCCGTTTGTGGGTAAACGTAAGGTAGTGGTCGGCATTGCCGAATCGAACCGGAGCGTAGCAGATTTATCCAATGCTGTTAGATAATGCCTGCGCTTGATCAAAGACTCCTCTGAAAACACAGCTGGTTCTACTCCCGTTGAGCTCGACGACTCAACCGTCACCCTGCCTCTCAATTTGGCGGCTGACGAAGTTCACGTCTGGCTTGCCAAACTGGATGACTACCCAGCAGATGATTTGAAGCTCCTGCTATCCGAAGACGAACGCTCACGCGCCGCTCGCTTCCGCTTCGACAAAGACAGAAACCATTACGTTGTCGCTCGCGCCCTGTTGCGAAAGTTGTTGGCGGCATATTTGAACGTGGGCGCCGGCGAACTCCAATTTTCTTACGCCGAGAAGGGCAAGCCGGCGCTGGACGAGAGCCAGCGAACCTCGCTCAACTTCAACGTCGCCCACTCTTACGGGCTGGCAATCTATGCGTTTGCTTGTAACCGTGAAGTCGGAGTTGATCTCGAATTCATCCGAGAGGATCTGGCAAACGAGGACATTGCGGAACGATTCTTTTCGCAGGCTGAGATCGACAGCTTGAGGGAATTACCTGCTCAGTTGCGAAAGCAGGCCTTCTTCGATTGCTGGACACGCAAAGAGGCGTACATCAAAGCGCGAGGCGACGGACTCTCAATGCCGCTGGATGAGTTTGACGTGTCGCTCAGGCCGGGCGAGGCGGCTGCTTTGCTACGGAATCATAAGAAGCCCAATGAAGTCACCCGCTGGTCGATGCAGTCACTATGCGTACCCGACGGTTATGTCGCTGCTTTGGTGGTTTCAGGTCACTCCTGGGAACTAAAGCAGTTTAGGTTGGATCAACTTCCTGGGTAGGACAGGCATTCCTGCCTGTCCAACAATTGTCTAAATGCGAAAGAGGACAGACAGGAATGTCTGTCCTACTGCGAAGCTTCCGCAGGTGCCGCCTCCGCCTCTTCTTTCTTCGATCTCCACATGCCCGCTATCTGGTTTGCCTCAGCCAGCGTCATGTTGTCATAAATATCCGCGTTATTCTTAATGACGCCGTCTTCCAGTTCACACACTTCCCAATCCGGCGCTTCAGGATCCGTGCCTGCGCGTCCCGGCTTCACGCGGACGTTGAATGAAATTACCGGGGCCTTCGTTTCGTTTTCCATCAGTTAATTCCTTTTGTTGATTTGGTTCTGCTAATCAGAGCGCACTAAATCTATCATACTTTCTCCTTCGGTTTATTAGCTCAACCTCTTTACCGGGAGAGGTTGATTCACACCACCATCAAACAGTTTTGACAATTGCCAAGCCTCAGGTAGCATGTCGCGCGGAAGTCCCATTCTGAATCCGACAAACTGAAGAAGATCATGTGTACTGATAGAAGAGACTTTTTGCGCCTCTCTGCTGCTGTCGCCGGAGCGACCTTGCTCGGCAATACTGCGCTCGCTGAAACAACCGAACCGATTCAACAACGCGAGCTGCCGGGTCCGATTCGAAAACTGCGCAGGATGATGGACGACGTCGTGCCGATCTCCATGGACGAGCGGCTGTCAAGAATTGAGAACGCCCGGCGTCTAATGCGGCAAAACAAGATCGACGCTATTTATGTCGAGCCGGGTTCCAGCATGTTTTATTACACCGGCATGCGTTGGGGCACAAGCGAGCGAATGCTGGCTTTGGTGATTCCGGCGCGTGGTGAGATTGCCTGGGTGTGCCCGAAGTTTGAAGAAGAACGCGCGCGCGAGTTGATAGCAATGGGCAAAGACATTCGCACCTGGGAAGAAGACGAAAGTCCTTACCAGCGTGTGGCCGGGATCTTTCGCGATCGTGGCTTGCGCACCGGACGTGTCGGCATCGAAGAACGCGTGCGCTTTTTCCTTTTTGACGGCATTCGCAAAGCAGCACCCCGGTTGCAATTCGTGAGCGCTACGCCGGTAACCGCTGGCGCTCGCATGTTCAAGTCTCCGGCTGAAATCGCGCTGATGCAGAAGGCCAACGATCTAACGATCATCGCTTACAAAGCGACGGTCGAAAGTGCGCGCGAAGGTATGACGCAAGACGAGTTTGCCGGCAACTGCTCGGCGGCCTTTCGCGCGTTGGGCGTGCAGGGCGGAGTCTTTTGCAGTTTTGGCAAGTACACCGCATTCCCGCATGGCAGCAGCACGCCGCAGAAACTAAAGGAAGGTGACATCGTGTTGATGGATGGCGGTTGTGGAGTGGAAGGCTACCAGTCAGACATCACGCGCATGTTTGTTCTGGGTAAGCCGACGCAGCGAATGAAAGATATCTGGAACCTCGAGCGCAAATCGCAGGACGCCGGTTTTGCCGCGGCGAAAATTGGCGCGCCGTGCGAGGCTGTCGATGCTGCCGCGCGCAAAATAATTACCGATGCGGGCTTTGGTCCGGATTACAAAGTGCCGGGGCTTCCGCATCGAACGGGGCACGGCATCGGCCTCGACGGCCATGAATGGACAAACTTCGTGCGTGGCAACAAGACTCCGATACAACCCGGAATGTGTTTCAGTGATGAGCCGACGATTGTCATCTATGGGGAGTTTGGAATTCGCCTGGAGGATTGTCTATACATTAATGAGAACGGGCCAAAATTTTTCACTGCGCAGAGCCCTTCGCTCGACGAACCGTTTGGGTGAACTTTGGAGTGCGCCGACCTGTCGGCGCTTTGGTCCGGGGGCGACTTGGCGCCCCGCGTCGTGCTTAACCGAAAAGGTATGTCAAAATTGGAAGCGCAATATGAGCGAAACTTGTTCACATCTCGATCAGATCCGAACGGTGACTCCGAGCGCGAAAGGCTGCGAAGACTGTCTTCGTATCGGCGCTCAGTGGTTGCACCTTCGCCTTTGCCTGACCTGCGGCCACGTTGGTTGTTGCGATTCCTCGCCGAACAGACATGCCACGAAACATTTTCATGCTGTTGGTCATCCGATCATCAAGTCGTTCCAACCCGGTGAAGATTGGGGCTGGTGCTACGTCGACGAAATCATGTTTGATTCCATCTAGCGTTTTGCCAGGACTATCGGTTCGTTTCAACCCGTGTAGGGAGAAGAACAATGATTCAAACAAGGTTGATGAAACTATCAATCCATTTGGCGGTTATGATGTCGACGCTGCTGATCCCTCCAGTCGTGCTGGCTCAGAGAACTAATGCTGTCAAACCGATTGAGAGCGTCTTGATCACGTTTTGGGAGGCATTGGGCCGCGAGGACGGCGAAGCGATGAAGCAAACCTTCGACTGGCCGGTCACCATCGTCGAGGTTTCGCAAACTACCAGCAGAAAAACGCTGGTCCTGCATGATCCTGCGGAATTCGATAAGGTGCTCGCCGAGCATCATCCTGCAAAGGGAACTGAATCAGGTAAGGGTGAATTCTATGGCATTAAACTGTTGCGGATGAAGGTGGCAATGCTGAGTCCAAACGTAGCTTACGTTTCATATACCGGTATTCCGCCGGCGAATTCGGGTGGATCAGGGACCCGCAGGCCAAACTTTTCTGCTGTCGCCATCCTGCGCAAACTCGAGGGCCCATCGCTTGGGTGGAGAATTGTGTTCATGACAGTGCCTGCTTAGCGTGCTGCTCGTTTCTGTCGAGTCCAGCCTGCAGAAATTTTCGTATGTCAGTTTCAATGGTCGACGACAAAGTTTGGTTTGACGAGGCAACCAAACTCCAGCAGGTCTGCAACGACGTCTCAGCCGCCCGGCTCGATGGTCACAGCGTTCTCCTACTTTCATTCTTTGACGCAACTCTCTCGCGTCTCTCGAATCAGCTCAGCGAGAAAGGGATCGGCCATGACCGGTTCTCGATATTCAATCCTGCTGAACTTTGTGCGAGTTCGGGCGGAAAGGTCTGGCTGGGTTCAGCGCTGGCCCTTAACGTCGGGCTGGCAACGTCTTTGGCCGCTAGCGGAACAGCATTGGAAATCATTGTTGCCGAGCACCATCCTATGCAATCACGTGATCAGCAGGTGATTGATTCGGCAAAAAGACTGGCGTGCGAAGGCCGACTTTGCTTCCACTTCTCCCTCGAGGATCCGGTAATGAAACAGTTTGGCACGGAAACTATCAAGGCACTCTACGAGCGGTTAGGGATTCCCAAAGACGAATGCATTTCACATCACCTCGTCACGAAGGCCATACGTACTGCTCAGGAAAAGATTGAAAGCCAGGTTGGTAAGGATGTGCCGACGCATTCAGCGGAAGACTGGTTCAAATATAACTTGAAAGGGAAGAAAGAATCTTAACCCCTGGCAATGGAGAAGCATTAACCCGAAGGGTTAGGCAGAAAGTAGCCGGTGGTCGAAGCGCAGCGTAGACCACCGGAATCAAGCAGTACATTAACGCACCCCGGAGGGGTGAAAGATCACCTCTGGCACCTTTTCAAGGTACAAAATTAGATCTTTTTCTTTCCGGTGGTCTTCGCTGCGCTTCGACCACCGGCTACTATCTTTCACCCTTTTCAGGGTGACCACCCCCGCGGCGCTGGCTCAAAACGCCCAACGGCCCCACGCGAACATGCTGGAGAAGAAAGACAAGTACAGGATTGACCAGATCGTTATTACTGCGAACCATACTCGTCTGGCTGCCAGCAACGCGAAAAGAATGAAGATCGGAAACATCGTCAGCGTGTAGCGTGGCACGCTCAGCACAAAACTCACCGAAACAAACAACAGCCAGTTGCCAGTCATCCAGACACTGTAAGCGGGCCGCAACTTGATCCAGCTCACAATCGTGCAAACGAGACCAAGGGTAATAAACAGAACTTCCTGCATCCCGATCATTTCTGCTTCTGACGGCGCTCGACTTAACGAACCGAGCGCATTGTCGATGCCGGTAATTGGCGAGGAAAGCGACTTGCTGAAGAACTGTTGCATGAGCGAGGTGAAGGCAAACGCATCTCCGGTCACATGTTTGTTGAGCAGCAGATAGCCACCGAACCCGAGAGCCAGCAGCGGAATGTACAACCATTGCCACTGCCAGCGGCGCGTCTTCCAATACTGATACGCCGCTTCCATAACCAATACCGGCCCCAGCACCAGGCCGTTCGCGCGCGTCAGGCAGGTAAGCGCGCCAAACACGGCGGCCAGGAGCCAGCGTTGTTTGCGGGCAGAGTAGACGCAGCTCAACGCCAGCATCAGGAACAAGCTCTCCGTGTAGCCGATGTGAAGAAAGTAACTGGTCGGGAATATGAATAGGAACCAGACCGCGCGTTGGGCCAGCTCTCTTGAATAGTCGAGTTCAACCAAACGCAGCAGTACGATCGCAGTTACCAGCGACGCCAGGGTGGACACAATGAAAGCGCTGAGCATGTAGTCGAGAGTGACGAAGGTCAGCAGCCTGACAGTCCAGGGGTACAAGGGATAAAAGACGAGCAACGGACGCATTTCGCCCGTAGCGCTGTAACCAAATTGCGCGATCTTCTGGTAGTTGACGGCGTCCCAGCGATTCAAAATCTCCAGCCAGCCGCGTAGGCCGTCGATGCGTTGGTTTTGCACCACCTGATAGCTCTGGCCCGCGAAAAGAAACAGGAGCGCTTTGATGGAGATTACTATTCCGATGATTCGCCACTCATGACGGCGCAGTCCCCAACGTGTTTGTTCGATCTCAGATACAATCTTCGCCGTGGCTGTGTTGTTTTCCATAGGAAAAGCGAACATGGACTCCTGAAGCTGGATTGGCGAAGAGAAAGTAAATCAGCCATCTGGAGTTGGCAATAGAAATCGAGTTACGCCTGGTCGCGGCAAGACAGTTCGATTCAGAAGTGCATCAACCAGCCTGCGAAGCTGGCGGACAGAATGATCTTTATTCTCGCTGGACAGGTGGACGATTAGTAAGTGACTTCAATAAGCGAAACATGGGGAACGGAACCAGACGAGCGGCGTCTCACCTTTCCCTGTGACGATATGATCTCGCAACCTGACGACGCGCTGTATCGCGGTGTCACGGTGAATGCGTCGCCGGCTACTGTGTTTCGCTGGCTTTGTCAGATGCGCGCTGCGCCCTACAGCTATGATTGGATTGATAATGGTGGACGGCAGAGTCCGCGTGAGTTAACCCCCGGCCTCGAAAACCTCGTCATTGGCCAGGACGTCATGCGCATCTTCACGCTCACCGATTTCGGGAAGGATCGCCACCTCACGCTCCGTTTGAAACCCAAGTCCCGCGCCTCGCAAACCTTTGGTGACTTAGCGGTGAGTTATGTTCTGGTTCCCCTTGCCGGCGATCATTCGCGCCGTAGCTGCAGGCTGCTCGTTAAGCTAATCGTCAAACATCCGCGCGGACTTTATGGGAGGGTGATGCGGGCTGTGTTGCCATGGGGAGACTTAATCATGATGCGGCGCCAACTGCTGAACTTGAAACGCCTGGCAGAGAAAACGGAGCATGGAAAAGGAGACTGAAGACAAAAGAATTAGCTCTGGTTTATCGAAGTTCTAATCACAGAGAAAGAAGGCGACGCCTTAGTAATCGTCGCCTTCTTCGTTTGTTTGTGCCAACCTGGTAAGAACGGTTAGCTGTTTGTGTTCTTGTTCACGCTAGCTCGACGACGGTGGCGGCGGTGTTGGCGGCGATGACGGCGGCGTCGACTGCTGCTCATGTTCATGCCGCTCATGTTGGTGTTCGGCTGCATTGTAGTGCTGCTGTTTGAGTTCTGGCCCCCAAAGACAGCACTGCCACAACAGACAAAGACAAACGCTACGATAGCAACTATTTTCTTCTTCAAGTTTTCCTCACCTCCCTGGGGAAATTCTTAAAAGCGAGTCTTTCTACGCCTAAAGCAGGAGCAAGTCAATACTGGTTTGCACGCCCGACGTCAACTCGTCCGTAAAGACCGGAATAGCGTGCACCTCTTTTCGCTGTCGCAGTGAATACTTAAGCGTCTTTATCGTTCCGCCACCCTTGCCGGACCAGAAGCCAAACACAATCCCGGCCAGATCAACCAGATGACGATTCCTAATCGCTCCGGCTGTCTTGCGCCTCGGCAGTTGCAACTCGACGATGCGATCAACTTGATCGAGCCAGGGCTGAACCCACTGCGGTTGCTTGAAGCGCGTGTACGGAACCACTGCCCAACAGCATTCACTGTTCTCCAGCAGCCATTCCATCGCGCATTGGTCAATCCCGCGAGCAGTGCCAACCAACCAGGTGCGGCCCTGAGACAAGAAGGGCGACAACTGTTGCTCAAACAGTGTCCGCGCCGTTTCGCGATCAACGTCTCGCGAGCCGGTGATCATGATGGAGCTTTTGACGGTCATGAATTAGCAGCCCGCAAGATTACAGATCCTAGGTAATGCAAACAAAGCGTGCTGCATGTCGTTCACTTCTCCGCGAGAAGGTGAGAGAGGATGAATCGGGTGACTTCATCACTTTCCATTCTTGTCCGTTTCAATTGATCTCCAAGCTTTTCGCGCGCGCCTCGATACTCTTCTGCTGAAGAACTTGAAAGACCGAGGTTGGGAAGCAAACGGATGCCGGTCAACGCAATACCAAAGTCGTCGTACCAGTCAGGTGCTTTTGTGTCTCCAGCATGTACGAAGAACTCGAGAAGTACTCCTTTACCATCCTGAACCAGAACCGACTTGTTCCCGGGCGTGAATCCAACAATACGGGGAGCCGGCAACCTGTAGTGATTCGCGATGGTTCTTCCGGTTGCGAGCTCACGAATGACAAGATCATATCCTGAGCCCAGTTCTGCACCCATAGAGCGATAACGGTGGATACCGCAAATGAGTTTTCCATCCGGGCTGAGCACGTGATCCCCTTCCGTGACAGTGCCACGCAGAAATTTCCGGTTTACCTCGAAACGCGCCCCGACCTTATCTCGGTAAAGCTCGGCAACCTGGCCATTGAACAGGGTCGCAGTGATGCCCATGGCTGTGGACCGAACATCATGTGCCTGACGGAGGATGGCGGCCACCCCTTTTCCCTTTATGTTGCGACCGTCACCGAACCCGAATGGCGCGAAGAGAGGTTTCTTAGAAATCGGTTCCAGCAGTTGGAGTTCCCGATCATCTCCTTGAAGTAAGACCTTTCCGTCTCTCGTAAGACCCAGATGTGTCAGTCTCACAACATTATTGATTGACTTGGTGCCCCCTGGCGCCTCCGAATCCGTAAATGACCACGGTCTTAGTTCGCTGTACTCATCGTTAACGATTTCGATAAGACCGCCTGACTCATCAGGCAAGAGCACTAGATCCTGGGGTGTGTCTCCGTCAAAATCTTTAGTTTGACGCGCTTGAGATTCACCCAACTTCCACAA
>JBOGOP010000159.1:512-12139 GCA_050747225.1 Pyrinomonadaceae bacterium | reverse complement strand
TCGCAGGATTTTCCCCAGCCTGTTTGCGAGCGACTGCGCGTTTGCGGAGTTCGCGTTCTCGCCTACCGCGACGTAAAGTTTTCCTTCAGGGCCAAAATGTATGGCGCCGCCGTTATGGTTAGTGGCCCCAAGATTTTCCAGGTCGAGAATAGCGAGTTCGCTTCCAACGACGGCGACATCTTCGTTCGCAACGTCGGCGGTGAAGCGACTGACGCGATTGTGAATGCTTGGAGTCGGCGCAGTGTAGTAAACGTAGATCCAATGGTTCGATGCATAGTTGGGATCGAAGGCTATCCCCAACAAGCCTCGTTCGCTTCCGCCCGGAGAGTTGACTGTAATCGAAGTAAAAGGGGTCGGCAGCAGCGCGCCATTCTTTATGATGCGCAGCGTCCCTGCTTGTTCACAGACAAAGAGGCGGCCGTCCGCGTGGATCGCAAAAGCAGTTGGGTTCGTCAGACCGTTGATCTGTGATTCGCCAAAGCCGCCTGGCAAAGCAGCCATGAAGTCGTCGTTGTTGATGGTTCCCACACCCTGGTTGTCGCTGATAGTAGCGTTAACCGGGCTTGTCAGATTAACGAAGAAAGTCTCGTTGAACTCCTCGAGCGAATCACCGTTCACTGTGATAGAAACTGGTTGCGATGTCTGGCCCGGCGTGAAGGTAACCGTATTGCCACCGCTTACATAATCAGAGCCCGCAGTTGCCAGGCCATCAGCCGTTGCATATTGGACCGTGACGGTATCGGTGCTCGAGGCTGAAAGTGTTACGTTGAAATTGGCTGAAGTCGTGCCTGCGTTGCCTTCCGTGAGCGTGACGTCGTTGATGGCAATGCTTGGGAGAGGTGGTCCCGGGTCCGGAGCCTGAACCTGAAAGAGAATTGGCGCTCCGGTCTTAAAGAAGCCGATGGTCGCACTTACAAGCGCGGGCGGACGGTCTGAATCGAAACGGAAGTTATATAAGGTACCCCAGCGGATAGCATTCGCATTTGGGTTTTGGGCGAACGTTTCCGAAGTCCAGGTCATGGAATTGGAGTTCTGCGTGGGAGTCCACGGGGCGCTGCTGTATCCGGCGTTCCCCACAGTTCCATCGTTGGCCCACGCGGGATGCTGAGGCGGCGCATGAAATCCTACATTGCTCAGCGAAGTTCCCGATCCTAAAGGCACGCTGAACGATTGGATCCCTCGGTCCATGTTCTGGTTATAAAGCACATACTCGTAGTGCCAAACTCCGGGTGACGGGTTGGTCACCTTGTAGCCGACGTATCCAACGCCGTCATTGCCAGGGTCGGGCGTAATCTCCTTCACAGACGCGCCAGTCCAGGCGGCGATTGCGGACTTTGCTCGCACGGTTGATCCAACGGGAGAAAAGGTGAAACTCGTCATGCCGCTTACGGTGTACTGACGGTAAGAGGCATTATTGAACATGTTGCATTCGCCGGGATGCGCCAGACACCAGGCATACTCATGCGGCGTGACGTATTGCGCTTCGGCAAAATAAGTTGCGCCTGGATTCAGCGTTGTGTTCAGGTCACTCATTTCCACCAGAATCCGGTGCGAGGGGCCCGTATGCGTGTGGCCAGTGTGACTGTTTGGAGGCGTAGCCGAATCTCCGCGCGGGTAGGCGCCGGTAAAAGGGTTGATCCACGCGCGCGAACCCAAATTGTTGCCGCTACCCCCCGAGTTCAAACTGGCAACGTAAGGATCTGAGCACCCAGCACCCAGCGTAGTGCTGGCAGTTGCGGTGCAGCCAAATCCGCATATGTTTTGTTGCAACGCCGTGAACGCATGCTTCACTGACGATTGGCCAATCTGTTCTAAGCGCTGATCGTTGGTGGCGCCACCGCTCATTCGATAGAGATTTTGCGGAATCACCGGGTGGTCGTTGTTTGGCAAGGCAAGCCAGTTCAACGGCACCACCCCGGCGTTGCAAGAGTCGGTGCCCACCGCGAGGCCAACCTGGGTGCCGCTGCTGCTGCTAAATTGGGCCAGGCCGTTGAGATCTCCAACGATGACATCGGGCCCTGCCACCAGAGTAGGCGCTTCCAGACCCGGGATGGGCGGCATCACTGAGGACCTGGCTTCGCCGTTCACCACCTGCGTGATTTCGATCGGACGCAGGTTTGCTGTAATAGAGATTTTCCCGACTGCCGACCCGGCTTGTGACGGACGCCCAAGCACGACGGCAAACTCCTTTGACAGCAGGAGCCTTCCCTTATTGATGCTGAGCAATTGTTCGTTAGGCGCGTAATCGTATTGATGTCCTTCAATGTTGAAAAAGACGAAGCCTGACTTCTCGTCGCGAACGACCAGTTCAAAAGGTTCGCCCCAGGAGGTGCTTTCGACAATCAGTTGGCGATAAGACGTGTTTAGCGCTGCCGGTAGGTTGGCCTCGCTCTGCGGGATGAGTTTCATTGAGCCGGGCTCGAGCCCGCGCAATTCATCGTCAAAGATTATGACGGTGAAGAACGAATTCGGCGCTGCGTCGAAACGCAACGTGTTCATCTGCGACCTGGACGACCTGCGGCCGCTCAGCTGGTTAAGATCGACTTCCATCGCGACGCTGCCGTTGGCCACGATCATTTTTTCAAGCGTCCCGGTCTGGGTGTCCGGTTTATCCTGATGAAGCCGGACGCTGGGCTTGTCCGAACTGTTGCTGACAAGGAAGAGTGAAACCAGAGCGATCAGGATAGTCTTCAACATCAATCTCGGAACCCCATTTTTCTTTTCGTGTGTGCTGTTGTGTTTGTTCGAAGGCCAGGACGACTCTGAACAAAGAGCGTAAGTTTAGACGCAGGTTGCTACTTAGGGCAACTAGTTTCATCGTTTTGGCGGTGTTGCGGTTTGATTTGATGTAGCGCTATCGACGCGTAGCGTCGGCCTGAGTTTAGCCCGGCTTTTCAAAGCCGGGCCGGGTCGGCTCGATTGTTCGCGTCGCGTAGCGACGCCTGAGCCAGGGTTTCTCAGCCGTCGCCACGCGACGAAGTTTGTGGTACTTGATGACCCGGCGTTAAAACGCCGGGCTAAACTCAGCCGACGCTACGCGTCGAAAACCAAAACGTTAAGCAAAGACTCACGATACAGACACAGAGAACTTCAAGGTTGCTGCTACGAGATCGTCTTTCGCCTGTTTTGATTAAATCGAGTATAAGATGCTCTCGCGACTCTCAGACATCTATGAAAAGCGGTTGTACAAGTCGGGAAGGGAAGAAGCCGAGATCGATCGAGCTCCCTGTTGTCCAGAATCCCTCAATTCAGGAAAGCGGGATTCGCAAATCGAAAACCAGCCGCTGGCGGGCAATTGCACTCATCAGTCTTAATTTCCTGATGGTCGCGCATTTCATTCAGTGGCGGTTCACGGGCACTACGATTTCACCCATCGAGCCTTCTGAGACCATGTATACGATCCAGCAGGGCGCAATCAATGCTGGTCTCATCTTCTTTTCTCTGGCGATTTTAGCGACGCTGATCTTCGGAAGGTTTGTCTGCGGCTGGGGTTGTCACATCGTGGCTTTGCAGGACTTCTGCGCGTGGCTGTTAAAGAAGGTCGGTCTCGTTCCCAAACCGTTTCGATCGAGGCTGCTGGTTTACATACCGCTCATCGCCGCACTTTACATGTTTGTTGTGCCGACCGTCTTGCGGGCTTTCACTAAGCCGGCAGACGAACAACTGATTCCCGCGTTCACGAATCATCTGGTCACGAGCAATTTTTGGGAAACGTTCCCCACCCTCGCGGTCGCCATCCCTTTTCTCTTCATCTGCGGTTTCATGACCGTCTATTTTTTAGGTTCGAAAGGCTTTTGCACCTACGCCTGTCCTTACGGCGGGTTCTTCAGTCTCGCTGACAAACTCGCGCCTGGAAAAATTCGCGTTACGGACGCCTGCAACCAATGTGGGCACTGCACCGCCACCTGCACTTCAAACGTTCTCGTCCACGCAGAGGTGAAACAATTCGGGATGGTTGTCGATCCGGGCTGCATGAAATGCATGGATTGCATCAGCGTGTGCCCCAATGACGCTTTGTATTTCGGTTTTGGCAAACCTGCCATCGCCATTCCCAAAGCAAACGCAAGTAAGAAAAGTTATTCTCTAACCTGGCCTGAAGAAATTGTTGGCGCGCTGGTATTCCTCGGAAGCTTCCTGGCTGTGTGGGATGTCTATCAACTGGTTCCGATGTTAATGGCGCTTGGTGTTGCGACGATCACGACGTTTCTGACTCTCAGAACGTGGAGATTACTTCGCGCAAAAGAATTGTCGTTTTACCGCTTCAGTTTGAAGTCGTCTGGCGGAATTCGAAAAGCAGGCCTGGTCTTCGCAGGCTTCGCGCTTGTTTGGGTTGGCCTGAATGCGCATAGCGGCTGGGTGCGCTATCACGAATACGCGGGGAGTCGCGCCTTTCAGCGAATCCAAATCCCCGACGAGCTGGCACTGGCGCAAGCCAACCCTGGTCCCTGGCTCAGTCCCGCAGATCGCGAGAACATCGTCGCGGGAAAGAACCATTTGCAAGCAGCGATAGGTCGTGGATTGTTTGTGAACAGCGAGGCCTTACCGAAGCTTGGTTGGTTTGCATATCTTTCGGGCGACGCCGAGCAGTCCGTCCACTTGCTCGGCGAAGCCGCATCTCATCAACACGGCCAGGGCAAGGCGTTGAGCCTGTATTACCGAGGCACGATCCTGAACCGTTTGGGACGTTACGAGCAAGCACAGATTAGTCTCGATGAGGCCTTGGCGGAGCGACCGGATCTTATTCTTGCGCGCGAAGAGAAGGGCGAGTCGCTGTGGCAACTGGGCCGGAAGGAAGAAGCCATTTCAGTTTGGGGAGACGCCACGCAGCGGAATACGGGCTTGGTTCTAGCCAATAACCAACTCGCAGGCGCTCTGGCGTCGCTGGGTCGATCTGCGGAAGCGGTCGCTCATGAGAAACAAGCGGACAAATTCACCCCGGAGAACCCATTTTACCATTGGATGCTTGGCCTCCGATTGCAAGGCCTCGGGATGAACGAGTTGGCTGAGAAACATTTTCAACGAGCGATTCAACTCGATGCCGGATTCCAGATGCGCCGGCAGACGCCACCTTAATGGACGTGAGGATAAAGTGCTTGATAGTTTCGTCTTAGGCCCCTTGCGCAACAACCAGCCCCTTTTAACGGACGGCCCCTTTTGCCCTATCTTTTGCCGACAGAAGCAAAGAATTGTGCTAACATCCGCCCTCGAAGGATAGCGCAAATTCAAGGTCCTCGCTTAAACAGGAAAGCGTGTTCCGGGAAACCTCAGCCTGAACGATAAGTAGTTACTTGTCGACGTGCCTACCAACAAGAGAGCCCAATCATTGGCCGGCTGAGTGTCAAGGGGCTGTCACGGCAATCGTCACGTGAACACGCCAGACAATTAACTCATAAAGGCCGCCTCGATATGGGAGATAGCTATGAGTACCTCCGCCGTTTTTATCAGCTACAGCCACAAGGATGAGAAATGGAAGGATCGCCTCGTAACACAACTTGAGGTATTGCGACAGGAGTTCGAAGTTTGGACCGACCGCGATATTCAAGCTGGTGAGTTCTGGTATCAGAAGATCGAAGAGGCCTTGCAGAAGGCGAAGGTCGCTATCTTTCTGGTTTCAGCTAATTCTCTAACCTCGCCGTTCATTCTTAAGGAAGAGGTCGTTCGTCTGTTGGAACGGCGAGACAAAGAGGGGCTCCGGATCATGCCGATTATTGTCGCACCCTGTGCCTGGCAGCGCGTCGAATGGCTGGCCCGAATGCAGGTCCGCCCACGGGATGGTCGCCCGTTGCAGAATATGAGTGCCGGCAAGCGAGACACGGCGCTCATGGAGGTCGTTCAGGAAGTTGCCGCCCTGCTGGCAAAAAGCACCACAACCAACTGACTCTGGCAGCGCTTTGTTGCACGATAAGGCCGATGGAGCACTTTTAGCGAGCCCTGTCATATAGGTGACTGTATGGGTAATCATCTCATCTTTATCAGCTACAGCCCCAAAGATAAGGTATGGAAAGAACGTGTCGAATTGCAGTTGGGAGTTTTGGAGCAAGAGAACAATGTTGAGGTTTGGACCGACAGCGACATTGGAACGGGCGAGGATTGGGAGAAAGAAATCAGTACGGCTTTGCAGAATGCGTGTGTGGCCATCCTTGTCGTTTCCGCCAGTTCTCTGAATCCGAAATTTATTCTTAAAGCAGAGCGGGCTCGCCTGTTACAACTCCGAGACCAGGAGGGGCTCCGAATCTTTCCAATCATTGCCACAAAGTGTTTGTGGAGAGAGGTTAAGTGGCTGGCTAAGATGCAGGTGCGTCCAAAAGATGGCCGCCCGCTGCAGGAGATGAGCGCGGCTCAGAAAAACACGGAACTCACGAACATCGCTGCAGAAATAGCGAAAATAATCGGGGCCACCTCTGAGACGAAACCTTCAGAAAGTCCTGGAGAGCGTCAGAACCGGGCACTCAAGCCGGAACCAGCCGCCGAAACAGACGAGGAAAAAGCCCAGCGCCTGCGAGCTGAGCTGCGAATACTGGATGAAAAACTCCGGGTCAGGAGTAACGAAAGCGTAACGACGCCTACGTCCAGTCCGGGAAGTACCTACCAGGGTAAACGTCTGCGAGAAGCGGGAGATTCCTCGCGCAGGAAAACGGGGAATATGCGGCAGTTTGAAGGTGATGTTACTGGAAGGCAAGACGATGCCACGAAAAGCGAATGAACGCGCGAAGCTTCTAAAGTCAGCAGGCCAAGCTCTCAAACAAGGCAAGCTGGAGCTCGCTGAACGACACTTCTCGGACTTGCTGGCGGCTGACGCCGAGAGCTCCCAGGCTCAGCTTGGTTTAGGGATCGTCAACCTGAGAAATGCCGACAGCGGACAAGCATCCGAGCGTTTTTCAAAGGCCCTGAAACTCTCTCCCCATGATCGCGGGTTGGCCTCAGAGATCAGCGACGCGATCCGCTCCACTGAGCGAGATCAACTGCAGGAGCTGGAGAGTCTTGCAAAAGACAATCCTCGAAGCACTGCTTTACTGCTCGAGATGATTCAAGTTGCCGTGAACTCGGGAAATGTCGCCACCGCAGACCAATTGTTGGCGCGTTTGCTGCGGCTGAAACCACATGTTGCAGAAGGCTGGATCAACCGCGGCTTAGCACGGGCGATGCACAGCGATGCAACCGGTGCGCTAAAGGAATTCGAGCGCGCACTTAAAATCGCTCCTAACAACACTCAGGTCTATCAATGGCGTGGTGAACTACTTCTGGACCTTGGCGAGTACGACGCAGCAGTGGTGGAGTTTAAGAACGTTATTCGATTGGCACGCGGGGAAAGTTTGGGCTACCGAAGATGCGCGGATGCGTATCACTTGAAGCAAGACTATCCCAACGCCATAAAGATGTACGTTGAAGCACTCAGGTTGAATCCTAAGGATGTCGAGGCACACCTCAATATTGGAGAGTCATACCAACGGACCGGGAACAGCGGCAGCGCGATCAATCACTATAGCCGGGCTATTCGGCTGGCGCCGAAACTGGCGGTCGCTCGTGGTTTCCGGGGAGAAGCTTACGAGGAAGAACGAAAACTCAGCGAGGCCGAGCGCGATTATCGACGCTGCATTGTCTTGGATCCCACCGATCGGCGCGGCTGGTATGCCTTGGGAGACCTCTACCTTGCCTGGGGCAAACCTAAGAGAGCAAAAGAGGTTTTCAAACAATTTACCAAAGTCGATCCCAAGGATTACCGTTCCCATTTCGGCTTGGGTTTGGCTTGCGAAGCGAACGGGCAATTTACAGAGGCGTTGAAGCAGTATCAACTCATGACCCAGTTGGATCCAAATGATCTGCGCGGCTTCTATGCGTTGGGTGACCTCTACCTTGCTCGCCACAAGTATGAGAGTGCGCAACAAGCTTTTATGCAGGCATTGGAGGTGGAGAGCAACGACGGCCGTGCCCGTTACGGCTTGGGTTTGGTCTCGGAGTATCAACGCCAATACAAAGATGCATTGAAGCAGTTTCAAAGCGTTGCCAAAATCTACCCTAAAAATCTGGAGGTACAGTTAAAAATCGGGAATATCAACCAGGACCTGGGCAACCATACCCAGGCATTGGTTGCTTATGACCGAGTGGTGGAATTGGCGCCCAAAGATCCTGAGGGCTACGGTTGCCGAGGGAATGTCTATGAAGAGCAGGGCAAGTTTGACAAGGCCGCGCGCGAATACCGCCGGGCCATTAAATCAGCTCCAACGGACCGGCGCGGCTATTACGCGCTCGGCGATCTCTATCTCGTCTGGGACAAGCACAAGCCTGCGCAGGAAGTCTTTGCGCAAGTTTTGAAAGTGGATCGCAATGATGCTCGTGCGCATCACGGCTTGGGCCTGGCTTATGAGCGACAAGGGAAATACAAAGAAGCGTTGAAGCATTTTCGCCGGTTGGTCGCCCTGGATCCTAAGAACCTTGATGGTCCCAGAAAGTGTGGCGACATACAGCTTGCCTTAGCCAAATTCAAGCCAGCCCTGAAGGAGTTTCGAAAGGTTCAACTGCTGGCACCGAAATCAGGCGTGGGGTTCCGCCGTAGTGGCGACGTGTACCGATTGAGCGGGAAATTTCCAGCGGCTCTGGAAATGTACCGTGAGGCGCTGAAGCGGGACCCACAGGACGTCGACGCACATTATGGGCTCGCGTCAGTTTATGAAGCGGAGGACAACCCGCGAGCAGACCTAAGAGTGGCACTCCGCCACTACGACCTGGCCATCGAGCTGGCGCCAAAACGCGCCAGCGGTTACCTGGCGCGCGGGGATGTGAACATGGCGCTTAATCAGAATGATCAAGCGTTGCGCGACTTCAGTCGGCTGGTGGACCTGGCGCCGAACGCGCCCGAAGGATACCACGGCCGCGGCCTGGTCTATGAAGCTCAAAACCTTTACGAAAAAGCTGTTGCCGAGTTTGACCAAGCTCTAATCCACGCGCCGGGCGAACTCCGGATACATGCTGCCCGTGGTAGGGCTTTCTATTACCTGGATAAATACGATCAGGCCTTGCGCGACCTGAATCGTGTTCTGAAACATCAGCCCAATGACACTGCTGCCCTGACGTTTCGGGGATTAGCGTTGGAAGCTTTGGGAAAATACGATACGGCCTTGAAGGATTATCAGGTGCTTGTCCGACTTCAACCGAAAGACGCAGATTCGCATTGTAGATATGCCTCAGCTTTAGTATCGCAGGCGTCCTATGATCGAGCTCAAAAGGCATACGATCGAGCCCTTGAACTGACAAAGGATGATGCTCAGATTTGGGCTGATAAAGCCGACTGCCTGCGTCTGTGGGGTAACGCGCTTGAAGAACCCGATAGGCTCGCCGACGCACTTGAGGCAATCACGTCAGCCTTGAAAATCGATCCCCATCACGTAATGAGCCTCGCCGTGCGCGGGGCAGTATTCACGAAACTCAAACGGTACGATGATGCCATCAGATCTCTGGACGAAGCCCTGCAATTGGATTCCGATTATGCCTGGGCACGGAAGGAGAAAGCTAAGGTGCTGTACATACGCGGAGATACGAAAGGCGCGCTGACCGCGTTCAGTAAATTGGAGGGCGCAGCCGGGTTTGAATCTCACGCGCTTGCCGGCAGAGTCATGGCCCTGCGTAAGCTGGGCCAGCTTAAAGAGGCCGACCGCATCTTGGATGACTCATTAGGAAATCCGCCGCAAGATCCAAAGGCCTGCATCGATCTGGCGCGTTCATTCACGGAGTTTGATGAATTTACCTACGCGGTAGAGAACTTCCGTGAAGCCATTCGTTTGCAACCGGCCCTGGCGGACGCGCACAACGAGTTTGCCTGGACGCAAGGCGTTAAACTTCGAGTCGATGGTGAACTCCTCGCAAAATGCATTTCACACGCAGAGCTGGCCGTGGCGCTTTCTCCAAAAGGCTCAATCAAAGGGAACTACCTCGATACCCTTGGCTGGCTCTGGTATCTAAGTGGCGAATTGAAAAGCGCGAAAAATTATCTGCGGCAGGCCGTAAGATGGCTGGAGCGCGACCTAGTGATTCGTCGTCACCTGCAGGTCGTTGAAAGGAACTTGAGTGAAGCAAAGTTGATCAGGAAGTCGAAATGACCTCGCCGCAATTTTCGACCTGTGATATGGCCCATATCTCCGAACAAGACTAGAACCCTCCACCAACCTGACTTTAGTAAGGCGCTTCAGCAAATCAGAGTGCAGAACCGCTCAAATAGACACGACTATCCTCTTAAGCCTTCCAGTTGTTGATCGTTGGGAAGATTTCCGGACTTCATTCTCGGCTTACTGAGATCCCTCCGTGGGCCGGAACCGAGAATCTGTCAAAAAAATTGAAACAGAATCCGTTCTCAACCGTCTTACTAGTAACGAGGCAAGAGATTTGCTAGGCGGAAAGCAATCGCGCGAACTTGGCGCCAACTGAACCAGGGAGATCGTCATGTTGAATGTGCATTTCAAAAATCTGGAAACTGTCGCTGTCGTGAGCTTGCAAGGGCAACTTGTTAACGGTGAAACAGACAATCTGCGCGGGATCGTTCAGTCGTTGGGTGAGGTCAAGGTAGTGATTCTCGATCTGGCGCAGGTAAAGATAGTAGACGCCCGCGGTTTGGGAGTGATGCTGGAGCTGCGCGAGCAAGCGCAGGCAAAAGGAATTCGCTTTGAACTCATGAACGTAAGCAAATGGGTAAGCAAAGTGCTGGAGATTGCTCGCCTGGATGCTGTCTTTCAAATTGGGACGGCGGTTGAATTCTTTCCTGCGACCGTGGGTCAACGCCGAGGTGCGATGCCCAGACTGGCTTCGTGCGCCTAGCCCGTTCTGGGCCGCATGTTGTTTGCTCTTTTTACGCCCAACTCAGCAACGGGCCGCAAGCAAACTTGTCTTCGTCTGGAGCCACTTTTGCAAAGCGATTCCCGACCGCGTATTCCAATCCGATAATCTGAATATTTCTCAATAATGGGACTGAGCCATCCCGATAGCGATACGTCTTCTCCCTTATTTAAGACCTCCACATCCACGCTGCTTTTGCAAATACTTTCGCTGAAACCTCAAGGATTGGCGCGGATAGCTGCATTCTTGCTCCTTCGATCGACGTTCGAGAGGTCAAGCACGACGCTGGCACGGCCCTTGATTCCACGTCGCTCGGTCGAACTGTATTTAGCAACAGATATTTTTTGATCGGCCAGGCCGCATTTCGCAGTTAGGCAAGCAGTAACTTCATGGTTGATATAAAGCGTACCGGGAAATCTAAACTCAAGAAGCGCATTCGCAGCGTCATATTGATTGTCGTCGGTGTGGCGGCTATTGGCGGAATAACCTTTGGATTATCGAGACTAGAACGTGCTGCGCCGACACTCGATCGCTCCACCGCGGTCATCGACACCGTAAAGCGCGGGCAGATGCTGCGTGAGGTGCGCGGCAATGGCACGTTGGTTCCTCAGTTGGTCCGCTACGTTCCGGCGCCTTCAGAGGGAAGAGTGGAAAAGATCCTGCTCCAGGCGGGCGTCGAGGTGGGGGCCGACACCGTAATTGTCGAGCTGTCGAATCCCAAGCTGGAACAAGAAGCGATGGATGCGGAGTTTCAGGTGAAGGCCGGGGAAGCTGATAAAGAAAGTCTGCGCACGCGTTTGGAA
>JBOGOP010000159.1:0-502 GCA_050747225.1 Pyrinomonadaceae bacterium | reverse complement strand
GCATTAACTCTCAATACAGCCAGGCGAAATTGCAGCTTGACACTGATGAAGTGCTCGGCAAGCAGGGCCTTGTACCCGACCTGCTGCTGAAGATTTCGCGCATGAATGTTGTCGACCTCGGCAACAGGCTGAAAGTTGAACAACAACGCCTGGCGGTAAACGCGAAATCAGTTAAAGCCCAGATTAACGCCTCCGAATCTCGGATTTCACAGTTGCGGGCGCTGTCAAAATTGAAAAGAGATCAGGCCGCGCTGCTAAAAGTTCGCGCCGGGACCAGCGGCGTTCTGCAGGAAGTGTCCGTGCAGGTTGGCCAGCAGCTCACGCCGGGAGTCAACATCGCGCGCGTTGCCGATCCGGCCTCGCTAAAAGCCGAGTTAAAGATCGCCGAGACTCAGATCAAGGACGTAAGGTTCGGGCAGCCGGTAGCGGTAGATACGCGCAACGGCATCATTCAGGGCCAGGTGATGCGCATAGATCCCGCCGCTCGGGAAGGGACCTTCGT
>JBOGOP010000158.1:0-12193 GCA_050747225.1 Pyrinomonadaceae bacterium | reverse complement strand
GCGGATGAACGATCTGCTGCACCTCTTGGACCAATCGCTCTCGCTGAAGCCGGCGATTGGCACAGCCGATAAACACTTTCTAACTTGCATGCGCTTAACATACAAGCGGGTGGGTCTTTCGATTGTGGATTTGTCCTTAGAAACAAAAGCAAACCATCCACGAAATCACACTAAATAGCACTAACTTTTTGTGTTCGTGAAAGTTCGTGTTATTTCGTGGACCGCTTTACCAGGCGACTCGCCCAAACCGTAACTTCAAATCAAGACACTACCAGTGATTTCTTTAGTTGACTCCTATGCCTCGTTTGTCCTACCTTGCGCGTCTCAGTCTGAAATCCAACAATTGCCTGGCCCTTTGGAGGTCTTCTTGAGCATACGTAAACGCTTCATCGCCGTTCTCTTCTTGTTGTTCTGCTTTGCACTTCCTTTGTCACAACTGCGCGCGCAGGAAGCGCCGGCTGCGTCGGCGGATCAGAAGAAGGCACCCGCCCTTAGCGTTCCAGATGCACGCACAAAAGATGGCAAGCGACTGCTCGGCGCGCTTGATCTCATGAAGGTTGCCACTGTCGGGTCGCCGAGAATATCACCCGATGGATCGCGCGTGGCGTACACGGTGGGCGAAGTGAAAATGGAAAAGGACAAGGAGTGGAAAACTGTTACACAGGTCTGGGTCGTGCCGGCTGCGGGTGGCGAGGCCATGCAGTACACGCGCGGCGACAAAAGTTCGGCGGCCCCTGAATGGTCGCCGGATGGCAGCATGCTGGCGTTCTTGTCGGATCGCGAAAAGGATGGCGAGCGACAGGTGTGGGCGATGATGGCCGATGGCGGAGAAGCGTGGGTAGTCACTTCTCACAAGGGTGGCGTCACCGGCTTTCGCTGGTCGCCGGACGGCAAACAGCTATTGCTGACCGCCGCCGATCAACCGAACAAGGACGAGGAAGATCGCAAGAAAGTAAAGGACGATCCCATTGTGATGGATCGAGACATCAAGATGTCTCACTTGTGGCTTTGGAACATCGAGAAGAAAGAAGGAAAGCGTCTGACTGAAGGCAACTTCACCGTAAGCGATCCGCAGTGGTCGCCGGATGGGATGCGCATCACTTATACAACTCGGCCCACACCAAAAGCAGATGACGGCAGTTTGAGCGATGTCTGGATCATGACGCTCGCTGGCGGCGAAAAGAAAAGGCTTGAGGAGAACGCCGGCTCGAGTGATACGGCGCGCTGGTCGCCGGATGGCAAGTGGATCGCCTACACCGGCAGTCCAGATGCGGGTGGCGGTGTCTCAACTTCGTTTCTTTATTTGATTTCCAGCGGTGGAGGAACGCCAAAAGAACTGACAACGAAATTTGATTTGAGCGTGGGAACGCCGGTGTGGACGCGCGACGGCAAGACAATTTACTTCAGCACCAACGTTCTGGAAGCGATCGAAGTTTACTCGTACGACGTAGCCAGTGGCGCGGTGAAACAACTCTCGCGACGCGGCGGCTCGACTGGAGTTACCGAAGTAAGTCGCGACGGCAAGCTGGTCGGTACCACGTCAACCAGCAGGCAGCCGACCGAGTTGTACTCGGCAGACGCGGATTTCAAAGTGCATAAACAACTAACTGATCACAACTCATGGTTGAAAGATTATGCGCTGGGCGAGACGGAAGTAGTGAAGTGGAAAAGCAAAGACGGCACCGACGTCGAAGGCCTGCTAACCAAACCCTCCGGGTATGAAGCGGCAAAGAAGGTTCCGTTCCTGCTGAATCCGCACGGCGGTCCGACTGGGGCTTCGATTAATAATTTCAGCGGCACAATACAGGTACTCGCGGCAAACGGCTTTGCTGTTCTGCAACCAAACTTTCGCGGATCGACCGGCAAGGGCTTAGCGTTTGCCCAGGCAAACAAAAATACGTGGGGCAAAGGCGATTACGAAGATTGCATGAGCGGCGTGGATGCGATGATCGCGAACGGGATCGCTGATCCTGATCGGTTAGGCGCTTTTGGCTGGTCGTATGGCGGTTACATGACCTTCTGGATCCTGACGCAGACCGACCGCTTCAAAGCTGTTTCTCCAGGAGCTGGGCTGAGCAACATCTATTCGATGTACTCGCAGAACGACATCCAAAGATACCTGCGTTGGTTCTATTCGGATAAATCTCCATGGGAAGCGACCGAACTTTATTGGGACCGCTCGCCGATGAAGTACATAAAGAACGTCAAGACTCCGACTATGATCATGCACGGTCAGGTAGACACGCGCGTGCCCATCGCCCAGGCGCAGGAGTTTTACATGGCTTTGAAGGAGATGAAGGTGCCGGTGGAGTTTGTGGTGTACCCGCGCGAGAACCACGGCTTTACTGAGCCGCGTCATCAGATGGATCGCGTGCGGCGTTATGTGTGGTTCTTTTCCAAGTACCTGACTGCGCCGTTAGTTACTGAGCCGGCTGCGGCGCCCGCGCGAACGGAAGCGGAATAAGAATCGATCCACGAAAGGACACGAAATCACACAAAAACGGCTTGTTCGTGTGGTTTAGTGTAGTTTCGTGGATCGTATATCTTCACCGACTTGAGCCTAGGCTCCAGTTGCGCTCTTAGATCCACCAGCCTGCAATGCCTTGATGTCATTCAGCAGCACACGTTCGTGCCCGTTTGGATCCACCTTCTCGTAAACCTTCCGCAGCGTGCCTTCAGGATCGATCACGAATGAAGTGCGGTTCCAGTACATCGTGCCTTTGTATTCGCTTTGAGCCACGCCCGCTGCGTCGAGCAGTTCGTGATTCGGATCGGCAAGCAAGTCGATCGTAAAACCAAACTTGTTGCAGAAGTCTTTGTGCGAAGCAACGTCGTCCGCGCTGACGCCCACGACGGCGATGTTAGCGTCGTCAAACTCCTGCTTCGATGCGGTAAACGACTTGCCCTGTATCGTGCAACCCGGCGTGTCGTCTTTCGGGTAGACGTAAAGTACGAGCCATTTGCCGGCGAAGTCGCCGAGGGTGACGGTCTTGCCGTCCTGGTTTTGTAAACTAAAATCCGGAAAACGATTCCCTGTTTCTGCTGACATGATAGTTTCCTCTCAGTTTGATCTCGATTAGATTTTCTTGTAGGGGGAACCGTTATTGTTGCATGACAGTCTCGCCATTGCACGCGCGGTCAAACGGTTTGGAATCCACCGACTCGATCATCTCAGGAGTTTGCATTGCCGCAGTCCAATAACGATGACCGTTAGGGCATCGGAGTCGGATAGAGAGGCGGTGGCTGGTACTCTGGAACGTCGGGTTCTGAGTTCACCTTAACCGCGAAGAATAGATACCCGAGTTCGATCATGATGCCAAGCAGCAACCAACCAGGGATGTGTACCGGAACAAATTCAAAAACGAGATTCAGTACCAACACCGGCGTGATAGAAATCGCTGCCAGGCGCATGAGGGTTTTGTAATCCAGGTTCGCGTTCAACAGTCGTGCGAAGAGAAGTCCGATTAGGGCGTAGATAAGTACCTGGATTGCTCGAAAGATAAATGAAAAGAGCACGGCCAGCGGATAGAGCACTGGGAAGAACCAGCGTTTGAGCATGCCCAGCCAGCCTTCGACTCTGGTTTGATCGACAAAGAAACTTTGCACACCTGAAAGATCATAAATCCTGGTTTCCGAAGCGCCCTTATGTGTCACCAGCTTAGTTTCGGTTAAGACTATTGGGATGGATGTATTGCTGCGTTATCTCTTTGGCGTCAGTGTCCGCAAATCTCGCTAAGCCGACGTATCCTTTAATCATTGTGGGTATCCAGACCAGAACGAGGAGAAAGAGCAGGTAAAGCAGGCCCGTTCCGCGCCAGTTTTTGCCGACGTCGCGGTAAAGCGACTTTGAGTAGAACGACAGAATCACTTAACGGGCCTTCGCGTGGGTGAATTGATGAAGGATGTAGTAAACTGTGCGTACAAAGTTTTCGGGGGAGCCGCAAGGCTGAGAGTCCCGGCGAATGCGGAATTCGGATTGCGGATTGCCGATTAGGAACGAAGGTTCTTTAATCCACAATCGGAATTCCGAAATCCACAATCGGGAGACCCATTGAACCTGATGCGGTTAATACCGTCGAAGGGAGAAACAGTTATTCGTTGACCGTTCCATCCTTCTTTTCCGGTGGAGCGGTTTTTTATGGAGAACATCATGAGCGCTGCAATCAAACCAACCGAAATCGAAACAACGCAAGCCAATAACGACAAACCGTTACCAAATTCGCTTCGCATTTACGTCGATGGTAAACAACCGGGCGTGCGCGTTCCGTTTCGTGAGATCTCGCAAAACCAGACGCGCAACTTCCGGAACTCGCTCGAAGACAACGCGCCGGTGCGCGTCTACGACACGAGCGGGCCATCGGGTGACGGTGATCCGTCTGTTCACTGCGATGTGCGTGAAGGTCTGCCGACGCTGCGCCGGCACTGGATTCTTTCGCGAGGTGATGTAGAGGAATATGAAGGCCGCGAGCTCCAGCCGATCGACGATGGCTATCTGACTTTTGACGCTGCGAATCAGGCGCGCCAAAAAGAAAAAGGCCGTCTTGAAGACTTCCCTGCTCTGCGTCGCACGCCTTTGCGCGCCAAGTCCGGGTCATGCGTGACGCAGATGCACTACGCGCGGCAGGGCATCATCACTCCTGAGATGGAATTCATTGCCATCCGTGAAAACCTTGGCCGAGAAGTGGTATCCGCGATCGCTGGAACCGAGGGTACGGAAGAGGCCCCCCGCGATTCGCTGCTCCACCAGCACCGCGGCCAATCGTTCGGCGCCGCGATCCCTGACTACGTCACGCCCGAATTCGTGCGCGACGAAGTTGCGCGCGGCCGCGCCATCATTCCCGCAAACATCAATCATCCGGAAGCCGAACCGATGATTATCGGCCGCAACTTCCTCGTGAAGATCAACGCCAACATCGGCAACTCCGCCGTTCTGTCGTCGATCGACGACGAAGTGGAAAAGATGCGCTGGAGCATTAAATGTGGCTCGGATACTGTTATGGACCTGTCCACCGGCAAGAACATTCACGCCACGCGCGAGTGGATCATTCGCAACTCGCCCGTGCCCATTGGCACTGTGCCGATCTATCAAGCGCTGGAAAAAGTCGGCGGCAAAGCGGAAGACTTAACCTGGGAAATCTTCCGCGACACTCTCGTCGAACAAGCTGAGCAGGGCGTTGATTACTTCACCATACACGCTGGCGTAAGACTGCCTTACATTCCGATGACGGCGAAACGAACTACCGGTATTGTCAGCAGAGGAGGTTCAATTTTAGCGAAGTGGTGTCTCGCGCATCACCTAGAAAGTTTCCTCTACACGCGCTTCCGCGACATTTGCGAGATCATGGCCGCCTACGACGTGTCGTTCTCGCTTGGCGACGGTCTGCGTCCTGGTTCAATTGCCGACGCGAACGATGAAGCGCAATTTGCCGAACTGGAAACGCTTGGTGAGCTAACGAAGATCGCGTGGGAGTACGACTGCCAGGTAATGATCGAAGGGCCGGGTCATGTGCCGATGCACCTGATCAAGGAGAACATGGACAAGCAACTCGAGACCTGTCAGGAAGCGCCGTTCTATACGCTGGGACCGCTGACTACTGACATCGCACCCGGCTATGACCACATCACCTCAGCGATCGGCGCGGCGATGATTGGCTGGTACGGCACCGCGATGCTCTGCTACGTCACGCCGAAAGAACACCTCGGTCTGCCAAACAAGAAGGACGTGAAAGACGGCGTCATCGCTTACAAGATCGCCGCGCACGCCGCCGACCTGGCGAAAGGCCATCCTGGTGCACAGTATCGCGACAACGCTTTGTCGAAGGCCCGTTTTGAATTCCGCTGGGAAGATCAATTCAATCTCTCGCTCGACCCTGAGGTCGCGCGCGAGTATCACGACGAAACGTTGCCACAGGAAGGCGCCAAGCTCGCGCACTTCTGCTCCATGTGCGGCCCACACTTCTGCTCGATGAAGATCACGCAGGACGTGCGCGAGTATGCAGCCCAAAAAGAGATCGGTGAACATGCGGCGTTGAGTGTTGGGATGCAAGAGAAAGCGAAGGAATTTCTCGAAAAAGGCGCCGAGGTTTACGCGAAAGCTTAGTGGTGCTAAGTTAGCGATTATGAAGGCGACCTTAGGCGAACCCGAGATAGTGCTGCGAAATGGCAAGCCCGTCTCCGTCATTCTCCCGATCAAGGACTACAAGGAACTGTTGGAGCGCGATGAAGACGCCGAGGATGTAGCCTGGCTTAAGCGAACTCGCCGCAACAAGAAGCTTCACTATCGTCCGCTAGATCGAGCTGGCAGGACGAGTGTACGCAGGGCTCTCTGAACAGGACATTGATGAGATAGAGCGCATCGCTCAAATGTGATTCTGCGAGGTTTTGATGATGAGCGCACAAACGGAAAGCATAGAAATAACCGGGCTTCCGCGGGGAACGAAGGAAGCAATCGAAGAGCTGAGTCGCAGCAAAGGCAAGAGCGCCGAAGACTATCTGCGGATGCTAATTGAAGCCGAGGTTCTTTCTGAGCAGAGCTTCAGAGAAATTCTCGCGCCCATCCGGCAAAGCTTTCGAGAAAACGATATGACCGAGGAACAGCTTGACGCGCTCTTTGAAGATGCGCGCGAGAAAGTTCATCAAGAAAAAGATGCGAGTAAAGAATGAGCCGGTCTCTCAGCCCTCTGGCAGTTGTCTTTGACTGCATGGTCTTCCTCCAAGCCCTCGCCAATGATGAAAGTCCGGCAGCGCGCGCTCTTGACCTCCTCGATACCGGCGATATCTCGCTCTATGTAAGCGAGCAAATCTTGCGAGAGCTTCGTAATGTCCTCGATCGTTCTGAGGTTCGGACAGCCGGAGTCCGATGGTAGTCGCGCTCGCGCTTTCCTGGCCTCAAAGAGTTACACGCTCGGCAGCGATGAAGTCATGTCGCAACGTCTGGTTCATTTGATAGACGACGCAAAACGAACTGAGTTGATGATCATTTATCTCGAAGACCTGAGCCCTATGAAGTTGACTGCTGCTGTCCTCGCCCCCGGTGGTAGGGCTGCTGGTCAGTGGGAAAAAATCTCAGCTGGACTGCTCGAGCGAGCGACTAGGAATTTGAAGATCTCGCAGTGATCCGGGGCGTCGCTATACCTCGGAATTTACCCCCGTCTGGTATATGCCCGCCTGCGGTGTTCCTACGCTAACCATTCGCTGCTGCTGCCTTCTTTCCTTTCGAAGTGAGAGTAATGATCAGAAGGACCAAACCGTATCCCACTCCGATAATCAAGGCCGGGGGCCCCACGTTGCGATGCGGAGGCAATGCGGCGTAAAGATGAAACAAAATAGAAAGGATCGCCGTGACGATTACCAGACGGCGTGCATCGGGCCACTTCCGCAACATGGCAATTCCGGAGATCAGTAGCAGCACGCTGACTGCGGCGCCGACTAGGCCAACTATCAATGGCTGAACTTGGCCTCTGCTAATTCCCATGACGATAATCTCCTGCACCGCTCCGAAGCCGAGCAATAAACCAAACAGGATGTTGAGAATGGCGATTACCATACGAACCTCCTCATATATTGACTTACGAAGCCAGGTTGCGATTTTCATTCCAGCGGAACACAACCAGCATTACCAGTCCGTATCCTGCGCCCACAAACAAAACGGGGAAACCCATATTGCGGTGTGGAGGCAGGACCCCATAGACATGAAGCAGAATAGACAGCGTGCCAGTTAAAGTGATTAGCTGTCGCACCTTGAACCAACGCTGTAACAAAGCGATTCCAGAAGTGATGAATAAGAGGCTGACCATAATGGCCGCAAGGCTGAGGAGAAGTGGTTGCAGCTCACGATCGCGAATTCCCCGAATAATGAATTGCTGTAACGCGCCGTACCCAGTTGATAATGCGACCAGCACGTTAAGCGTCACTAGCACCAACCTTATCCGCCATTGTTGAAAACACACGACATCCCACGTTGAACCGAGAACTCTCTTAAACAAATCAAATTCGTTGTAGGGCGTGAGTCTTTCCCATTCTTTCAAGAGCAACCAGCGGTTGAGAATTTCCGCTTCCCACTCGCGACGCCATTCGCGACGGGATTTCTTGGGCACCGAAAGGCTTATCGTCCGTAGGATCCAAAGGTAAAGCTCTGGCGTTTTTATCTGAGCTGCCATAACTAGCTCCTCTCGGCCTTACGCCCGCGAAGGCTTTGCTTTTATGATCGTGCGCTCCAGCCCCCGGTATCTGCCCACAGCTTCAGAAAGTGTTTCGCGACCAAGGTTCGTCAACTCATAGTATTTCCGAGCAGGCCGCTGGTCTTTCCGGGCGGTCGCATCGTCTTCCCACTTTGATAGCACCAGCCCGGCCTGTTCTAACCTTCTGAGCGCAGGATAGACGGTACCGCTGGGGAGCCCGGTCACGTCCATGATGTCGAAGCCGTACCCGTAGTTGTGCGCCAGGGCCTGTAAAATGGCCGCCCCTGAGAAGGAAAGATTCATTGTCGGACTTCGCGCTCCTGTGGTGCTGAGGCTGTATAGCATACTACATAGTCCATGGCAAGAGTTTTTTGCCGTGGGTTCGACGGGAGAACTGAGGACTCCAAGGTTGAGGAAACGGAGTTAGAAAACCCCAGTACCGTGGTGGCAACGACCGTGGTCCTTGATTCAACTTGACTGGTCGCATCCGACTAACACTTTTCTTTTTGCGGAATCAGGCCTGTGATAGTCTCGCCATCTGATGAAGACCATTTCTACACAGCTCGGATTCGTTCTGCTTGTCCTGGTCTGCTCCGCTTCTCTCGCCGCCAAACCGCTTCATCATTACGTCTTCTTCGGAAAGGACCGTGAAAAGATCAAAGAGACGAATCCACTTCTGCCCAGGGTAGCCGCGCAGCGCAGTAACCCTGGGCTTTACTACACAACCGCTTTGCGGTAAAGAGTCGGAACTTTTTGTGCAAAGCTACCGGCGATAGAAAACATGAATGTCAACAGCATCGCGAAGATAACTTTACGTTCGAGTGATTTCGCGCGTACCGAGCGCTTCTACCACGAACTCTTTGGCTGGAAGTTTCACCAGTACTCTCCAACTTACCTGGGCTTTGAGCCTCCTTCCGGTATCAGTGGTGGATTCCAGCGCTGGGATTCTTTCAGCCAGGGCAACTCTTACCTGCTCTACATTCTGGTTGAAGAATTCGAATCCTACCTGCAACGAATTCCGGAACTCGGCGGGCGCTGCGCGGAAGAAGTTGAAGTCGTCTCAGAACATTCCCAGTACATTCGCTTCTATGATCCGGATGGTAATCGCCTGGCCTTGTGGAAAAATATTTCCGAGTGACTACTTACGTGTTCGAAAGGAGTGCTTAATGCCACAAGACACAATCACCAGCTCATCACCCGATCAGTTAGAACCCTGGAAGGACATAGATGTCGACAGTTGGAACCACCTCCTGCGCGTACTACATTCGCTCAAGATGATTCCTAAAAAAGAAGAGCAGGGTTGGCACCATCGCTCGTCGTTCGTCTTCCGGGGGATGTCGAGTGCCGAGTGGCCGCTAAAAACGAGTTTGGAGCGTTTGGGCTCACCTCCAGAAAACGTTGAACAGCCGGCGTTGCGCGCCTTCAGCAGGTATGCGCCAATAGGGACTGTCTCGCTCAAGTCCGAATGGGACCGGCTGGCAGTCGCCCAGCACAATGGTCTTCCTACGCGGGTTCTGGACTGGACTGTTTCGCCACTGGTGGCGGCGCACTTCGCGACCGAAGAAAAGGAGTACCGTATTGGTAAGACTCGCGCTCCTGGGCTGATCTGGTGCGTCAATGCCGACGTGGTGCGCGGCAAGCTGATTCCGAAAGAAATGGGCGAATATCTATGCTGCGAGAAAGCCTATGTCTACAACGTGCCGATGCTCGATGCCCTCTATCCCCGGCTGAGCGACTTCGATAGTCCGAAAGTCTGCTCTGGCGACATGATGATCTTTTTTGAGCCTCCTTCGATCGACGCTCGGATTCAGAATCAATTCGGCATTCTCTCTGCGATGAATGGTCCAACCAAAAGCCATGATGCCTACCTGCGGCAACACGCTCAGCACGAGCCCAACCTGGTGCGTCGAATTATCATTGCGCCCGACGCAAAGTCGCACATTCGTGACATGCTGGATCAGAACAACATAACCGAACGAATGCTTTTTCCCGGACTGCCGGGTTTGTGCGACTGGCTCGCTCGTTACTATGGTCCTGCATGAGCACCCGGCTTTCGGTCTGCGCGTCGCAAGAAAATCATCGTCCGCGACGCAGACTATGAGTCCACTCTACGGTCCATCTTGCCAGGTCCAAGCGATGGAAGAAAATATTGCATACGATTCGACCGAACCAAGCCTACTCGATCGAATCCAACAGCACGTGCGCGAGTGGCGCGTCGCTGTCGAAGATACGTTCGAAACAGAAACTTCGGTAATTACCTTTGGCACTCGGGACGTAACCACTGCTGCGAGCGGGAATCAGCCAGTAGTTCTGAAAGTCATAAAGCAACAGGGGGACGAGTGGCGCTCAGGCGAGATCCTGGCAGCATTTGACCGACATGGTGTTGCGCGCGTTTATGAGCAGGCGCCAGGCGTTGTGCTGATGGAGCGACTCAACCCGGGAAGTTCTTTGGTTGATTTGGCGTTGAATGGTTGCGATGAGGAAGCGACCGACATTCTCGCCGGCGTAATCGAGCAAATGTCCGCGCGTGCCTCGGCAATGTCTCCACTCGAATTGCCCCAGGCGTGCACGACGGTTGAGGACTGGGCAAAAGGTTTTCGGAATTACATCGCAAGCGGCGATGTTCAGATTCCGAGAGATCTGGTTGCAGCAGGCCAACGAGTGTATTTGAGTTTATGCGGTTCGCAACGCAGTCCGAGACTGCTACACGGTGATCTGCAACACTACAATGTGTTGTTTGATTCGGATCGGGGCTGGTTAGCTATTGATCCAAAAGGCATTGTTGGTGAAATCGAGTATGAAATTGGCGCTGCACTTCGCAATCCGTTCGAACAACCTGAGTTGTTTCTTTCGCGCTCAACCATCGAGCGGCGGCTCAAGCAATTTACGGACAAACTAAACCTGGATTACCAACGAGCACTCGCCTGGACATTTGCTCAAGCTGTCTTGTCGGCGATTTGGTCAATCGAGGACGGATTTGCAGTCGACGCGAGCAATCCTGCCCTGAGACTTGCTGAGGTCGTTCGACCAATGCTTGGTGATTTCCCGTCTTAAGGCGCGATTCCCCGACTACCGCAGGTAATCTCCTCTGCGGCGCCACCTAACTGTCACAAATCAGGCGTGCGCGGATGGGTCAGCATTGAACTCCATCGCGTCAGCGACAAAGAACTGGCTTTGCATCTGCGCGAAGCCTGGCGCTTGATGGCGCCACAGAAATTGCAGGATGCGAACCCGGAAAAGAAGCGATAGACATTTCCGTTCAGCTATTTCGGAACTAATTCGCCAGTCGCGCGTTAACCATCCGTCCAGGATTACGAACACCCATCTCACTTTCAACAGGAGAATAGATATGAAGCGAAAGAGCTTGTTGGCCTTTTTTGTCGTCATTCTCTCACTGGCTACGGCTGCGTCGCGCACGGTGCAGACTAATCCAAAACCGGCAGCAACTACTCCGTTAGTTGAAATTCCCTTCGAGCTGGTTAACCGGCACATCGTGCTGAAAGTAAGAATCAATAACTCGCGACCACTTTCTTTTGTCTTTGATACCGGCGACAAAGTGGCGATTGTCGACGCCGGTCGCGCGCAGGAGCTGGGCCTGAAGCTAGAGGGCCAGATCAGAGTCGGCGGCGCGGGTAGTGATTTTCTGACTGGGTCTTTCGTGAAAGAGGCTACCTGGACGCTTCACGGACTGGAAGGATTTTCTCAGCCGGTGGCTCTGGCCATTCCCTTGGGAAGATTGGCAGCGCGGTTCGGGCATGATTTTGACGGGATCATCGGCAGCGACTTCATCAAGCAGTTCGTGGTCGAGATTGACTATCAGGCAAACGTGTTAAGGCTGCATGACAAAGCGAAGTTCAGTTACTCAGGACCGGGCGAGAGTCTTCCCATTCAGCTGGACGGGCAGGGCCATCCGTTACTCAACGCTGAGGTCACTCCGCTGGGTGGCACGCCACTCCAGGGTAAGTTCGTGCTGGATATCGGTTCCGGCGGCGGACTCTCGCTGCACAGTCCGT
>JBOGOP010000157.1:0-12252 GCA_050747225.1 Pyrinomonadaceae bacterium | reverse complement strand
GATCTGCTGTTACCGCCGCCGCGCTCCACGTCCAGTTTCTACGACTTCGATGCCTCCGCGAATGAGACCGCAGATTCCGAAAGCCCGAATGACGAAGCTGCGAACGCCACCACCCAGGATCAGTTTCAGCGCACCCGAGAGAAACTGCGGACACAACTGCGTAGTGGAAAACTGGATAGTCGATTAGTTGAAATTGAGATTCGCGAAAGAAACTTCCCGGTGATTGAGCTGGCAGGGCCGCAGGGTGTGGAGGAGATGGGTATCAACATGAAGGACATGTTGGGCAATCTTTTCCAGGGACGCACCAAGCAGAGAAAGATGACGGTGGACGAGGCGATCGAGCACCTGATGGCGGAAGAGGAGGAGCGGCTGGTTGATATGGATTCGGTAGCACGCGCTGCGATAGAGCGCGTTGAAGTTTCCGGAATAATTTTTCTCGACGAGATCGACAAGATCGCAGGTCGTGAGTCAGGTCATGGGCCTGATGTGTCGCGCGAAGGTGTGCAGCGCGACATATTGCCGATCGTTGAAGGCACGACCGTCAACTCGCGCTATGGCATGGTGCGCACGGATCACATTCTCTTTATCGCGGCCGGCGCGTTTCATGTTTCAAAACCTTCAGACCTGATTCCGGAACTGCAGGGGCGCTTCCCTATTCGCGTCGAGCTCGAAACCCTGACCGTCGAGGACTTCAAACGCATTCTTACTGAGCCAAAGAACGCCTTGATCAAACAGTATCAGGCCATGATGGCCACGGAGGATGTGATTATCGACTTCACGGAAGAAGCGATAGACTCAATCGCAAATTTTGCCTTCAAGGTAAACGAGCACACGGAGAACATCGGCGCCCGCAGACTGCAAACCATCATGGAGAAGCTGCTCGAAGAGATTAGTTTTGAAGGACCTGACCTGGAACCGAAGAGTCAGCGCATTGACGCCGCCTATGTCGAGGCGATGTTAGCGGAAACTGTTAAAGACCAGGACCTCAGCCGGTACATTCTGTGAAACCATTCATTCCCCGCGTTGCGCAATCTCATTCAACTTTCTGTTTCCTGGTTGGCTTTCGCTCGTTTGCGACTAAAAGTTCGAGATTGACACCAATCGCGCTGCTGCTACCGGCGGTGTTTCTTTTTGCAAACTGCGGTAAACGTCGCCCACCGCTGCCGCCGGTCGAGCGCGTGCAACAGCGCACGGAGCTGCTCTCCGGGGTGCAACGTGGAAACCAGGTCATTCTTAGTTGGCCGGCGCCGCTCCGCAACGCTTCGGATGTAAGTGTGCAAAGCATCCGGCGCATTGATGTCTACCGGTTGGCTGAAAAGCCGCGTGCTCCGCTGGCCTTAACCGAAGAAGACTTTGGCACCCGTTCGACGCTAATTGGGTCTGTCACTTACGAGGAAATCAAGAAGGGCGGCGAGGTTCTGTCGTACACGGACACGCTCGAGCTTGCCGGTGAGCCAACCCGTTTGCGTTACTCTATTCGCTATGTAAACGCCGCCGGTCAACGCGCTGCGTTTTCAAACTTCCTCCTGCTCGAGCCCGCCGCTCGCATTGCCCAGGCGCCAACAATGATCACGACTGGCAAGGAAATCAGCGAGGACGCAATTACGATCGCGTGGCAACCTCCGGCCGCGAACATTGACGGCTCAACTCCCGTGAACCTGCTTGGCTACAACGTCTATAGAATGACGGATCCTGACGGCGGCGAAGGCAGCCAGCCCCTAAACGATGCTTTGATTTCCGGAACGCAGTATGAGGATAGGACCTTCAAGTTTGGCGAGACCTATCGATATGTGGTGCGCGCTGTTTCGCTGGGGACAGAGGGCGGCCAGGTTGAAAGTCTGAACTCAAACTCGATTTCGGTGTCACCGGTAGACAATTTCAAGCCCTCGGCGCCCGCGTCGATAACTGTTGCTGCTGCTCCCGGGCGACTTTCGATTTTCTTCCCGGCGAATCCTGAACCCGATATCGCCGGCTACAACATCTACCGGTCAACCGATCCTGATCTTCCGAAAGAAAGCTGGAATAAACTAAACCCAGAGCTGTTGACGCGAACAACTTTCCAGGATGAGAAAGTGGAATCGGGGAGGCGCTATTACTACTATCTGACAGCCGTCGATCAGGCTGGTAACGTTAGTCCCCTCTCGGAAGTTGTTTCGGAGACAGTCCCATAGCGCCAGCGCTTTGTTGGGACCGCGGGCGTCCCGCCCGCACATGAGCGCGAAGCGCGAACAAGCGATGCGTATCTCTCGATTTACAACTTCTAACACACTGGTGCCACGCTTCGGTTTAGTTGATGACCACTTCGTCTTGCCCCTGAGCGAAGGCCAGACGATTGAGTCCTTCCCTAACCCACGCACAGACGAGGCAATCCCTGTTTCTGAAGTTCACTTCCTTGCTCCGGTCACGCCTTCAAAGATCGTTTGCGTAGGACGAAACTACAGGGAACACGCGGCGGAACTGGGAAACAAGATGCCTGACGAGCCGCTGCTTTTTCTCAAGGCGCCTTCAGCGATTATCGCGAACGGAGCTTCCATCGAGCGGCCACCACAGTCGCAACAAGTGGAACACGAAGGGGAGCTCGGCGTCGTGATTGCCCGACAAGCGCGAAGACTCACCGAGAAAGAAGATCCGCTGAGCTACGTTCTTGGCTATACCTGCGTAAACGATGTGACGGCGCGCGATCTGCAGCGCAAGGACGTTCAGTTTACGCGCGGAAAATCGTTCGACACTTTTTGCCCAGTCGGGCCTTTCGTTGTAGACGGAGTGGATCCACTGAACCTTACCGTTACGACTCGGGTCAACGGCGCCATAAAACAAAACGGACGCACTGCTGACATGGCTTTTTCAGTTCCCTTCCTGATTAGGTACATCAGCAACATCATGACGCTCTACCCCGGCGACCTGATTGCGACAGGAACGCCGGCGGGTGTTTCACCGATGAAGGATGGAGATGTGGTCGAGGTTGAGATAGAAGGAATCGGACTGCTGCGAAACCCTGTGCGCGACGCTGCGTGAGTGAATGCGAGGCAATTGCTATAATTTGTCTTCCTCTGTGAAAACTCCGTGCTCTCTGTGTCTCTGTGATGAATCGGCCAATCGCATCCACCACAGAGACACGGAGGAACACTGAGGTTGCACAGAGATCGTAATACAGAAGTTGGATAGGTTCGTTGTCAGATCATAACCTGGAGGTCTTATGAAGTTTTTTCTTGATACCGCAAATCTCGACGAGATACGCGATGCAGCATCTTACGGAATCGCCGACGGAGTCACTACCAACCCGACGCTGATTTCGAAAGAGGGCAACGTCGATTTTAAGGAACACATCGCGGCGATTTGCGAGATCGTGAAGGGTCCTGTCTCAGCCGAATGTACCAGCGAAGATACGGAAGGCATGCTGCGCGAAGGCCACGAGTACTCGAAGATTGCGCCGAATGTTGTTATCAAGTGTCCGCTCACGCGTGCCGGCTTAAAGGCTACGCGCTTGTTATCGGATGACGGCATCAAGGTAAACGTCACGCTCTGCTTCTCGGCGGCGCAGGCGATCATGGCGGCGAAAGCAGGCGCGTCATTTATTAGTCCTTTCCTGGGACGGCTTGATGACATTGGCGAAAACGGCTTAGTGCTGTTGCAGGATATTATTGATATCTACAGAAACTACGATTGGAAAACTGAAGTGCTTGCCGCAAGCATGCGTCACCCGATCCACGTGATCGAAGCAGCACGCATGGGCGCTGACATTGCCACCATGCCTTTCAAGGTGATCGATCAGTTGTTCAATCATCCGTTGACGGATAAGGGCCAGGCGCAGTTTTTGGCTGACTGGCGCAAGAGCGGCCGGAAGTAAAAACTCTCTGATGATTGGCAAGCATCAAACAGTTCAGAGTTCAAGCTTTAGCTTGCTTGCGAGCCGACCAACCATAACCTAAAGGTTGAACTCTGAACTTCTTGAGTGCCCGGAAAGCAAATCGAGTTGTCGCCAACTGGAAAGTCGATTCTTGTACGCGCTTACAAGTACGACGGTGTGCTTCATCGAACGTGGGATGCGGAACTGATTCGCCAGGACGGATCGCTTGTTGTCCTCGACGCGCAGTTTCCTGAGGAAGTTGTTCACGATCTTCTGGGAACGATTGCCAGCGGAACGCAAAGTCTTGAATACTACTGGCTGGACCGCTGGTACAACATCTTTCGCTTCGCCCAGACCGACGGCCGGCTGAGAAACTACTACTGCAATGTTAACGTGCCGGCCAGCTTCGACGGTGAGACTTTGAGCTACGTGGACCTGGACCTGGACATTCTGGTCGATCCTGACTTTTCATACTGTGTACTCGACGTCGAAGATTTTGAAAGAAACGCCAGGCGTTATGGCTATACTGAAGAAGTACAGGCTAACGCGCGGCAGGCGCTCATTGAACTCGTAAGCATGATTGAGACGCGCCGCTTTCCGTTCGATCATTGAAGCGTTGGTCCGCGCAGTGACCCGTCCCGTCCCGGTGGACAATGTGAGCAATGCTGAGACAAATACAGAACAAGGAGCGGTAGCCGCATTCTTTTGAAAAGACTTTCTGCGTAAGCCATAGGCGTAGCGAACGGAAGGCGGCTGAGCGGTGCGATTGATAAACATATGACGAAGCAGCAACCCAAACAGTCAAAGACTAAACTCGAAATCCTGCATGAGCGCTCAGCGAAGGCGGAACTGGGCGGCGGCGCCGAGCGCGTCGAAAAACAGCATGCGGCCAACAAGATGACCGCGCGCGAGCGGATCGAGTTCCTGCTCGATGAAAACAGCTTTGAAGAGTTTGGCAAACTCGTCGTACATCGTTCGAAGGACTTTGGTCTTGACGAACAACTGTATCCCGGCGACGGCGTGATCACCGGCTACGGACTGATAGACGGACGACGCGTCGTTGTCTTCGCTCAGGACTTCACCGTCTTCGGCGGTTCCCTTTCGGAAACACACGCAGAAAAAATTTGCAAAGTTCTCGACCTGGCGATGAAAGTCGGCGTTCCGGTTATCGGTTTGAACGATTCCGGCGGCGCGCGCATTCAGGAAGGAGTGGTGAGCCTGGGAGGCTATGCCGACATTTTTCTGCGCAACACTTTGGCGAGCGGCGTCGTGCCGCAGATTAGTTGCATCATGGGCCCGTGCGCGGGCGGAGCGGTCTACAGTCCGGCGATTACGGATTTTAATGTGATGGTGAAGGATACGTCGTACATGTTCATCACCGGACCCGACGTGATCAAGACCGTGACGCATGCCGATGTTACAAAAGAAGAGTTGGGCGGTGCGCTAACGCACAATCGCACTTCAGGCGTCGCGCACTTCGCGGCAGATTCCGATGAACATGCCTTGCGAATGGTGCGCGAGCTGCTTTCGTTTATTCCTTCAAACAATCTCGAAGACGCGCCGCGTGTTAATCCAACCGACCGGCCGGATCGGACCGAAGCTAAACTCAATACGATTGTTCCCGAAGCTTCAAATGAACCCTACGACATACGGGAAGTTATCAACGAGATTGTCGATGACCGTTATTTTTTTGAAGTGCAGCAACATCACGCACCGAATATCTGCGTAGGCTTTGCGCGGCTTGATGGCCGCTCAGTTGGGATCGTTGCGAATCAGCCGGCGTTCCTGGCCGGCGTTCTCGATATCGACGCCTCGGTGAAAGCCGCGCGCTTCGTCAGGTTCTGCGACTGTTTCAACATTCCGCTGATTACATTCGAGGATGTGCCCGGTTTCCTGCCCGGCGTCGAGCAGGAACACGGCGGCATCATCCGTCATGGGGCCAAGTTGCTTTACGCGTTTGCCGAGGCGACGGTACCGAAGTTAACGGTGATAACGCGGAAAGCGTATGGTGGCGCTTATTGTGTGATGGCTTCGAAGCATATTCGGACGGATGTGAACTTTGCCTGGCCCTCTGCGGAGATCGCGGTGATGGGAGCTGAGGGAGCGGTTGGCGTTTTGTACCGTCGCGAGATTAGTGAAGCAAAGGACCAGGACGCCGCACGACGCGCTCGCATTCTGGAGTTAGAAGACAAGTTTGCAAATCCTTATGTTGCTGCTGAGCGTGGCTTCATCGACGAAGTGATCGAGCCTTCACAAACCAGACCAAAACTCATCCAGGCTCTCGCGCTGCTTGAGAATAAGCGCGACACTAACCCACCCAAGAAGCACGGGAACATTCCGCTGTAGGTGCGGACGTCCGCTATTGCTCTTCCAATTTAAGTCCAGCGATTTGGTCTGCTTTGGTTAGGCTAACCGTGCAGTACAAGGTTTTGACTAAGTCAGTCAACGCATAACGATAGACTCGCAACCCGCCGTCATCTCTGCGATCCATCAATTCCAACGAGTGAATAATCGCAATCGGGTGACTCAATGAATTCAGACTCTCAGTGAGCAGCTTGTCTTCAAAGAGTTTGGCGCGAGCTTCGGGAGTAAAAACACTCGGGTCGGCGGCGCCTGCGGCAAACTTCAGCAAGGTGTCTCTTACCAGGCTTCTGACCTTTGGTTCTTTATCGTCGATTGATTTCGCCGAAGGCAAAGCGAACTCAGGGTAGATTGTTGCGATTAACCCCCGTGCAACTCTGAATTCATGCGTCTGCCAAAGATTAGCGAAGAAGATGATCGCCAGTTTATCTTCAGGGAAGCGGACGATGAACGCCTTGAACCCCTGCCAGGCACCGGCGTGAAAGACCATGCGCCGGCCATGCGCGCGCACCGTATGCCAGCCAAAGCCGTAGCCGGTTCTGCGACCGTTGTTCAGCATGGCCGGTGACCACATCATTTCCAGGCTCGATTGCTTCAGCAGTTTTTCCGTATACAGGCCGGCATCCCACCTGGCCATGTCCAAAACCGAAAGATAGAGCGGGCCATCCGCGGTTGTATTTACATTCGGCGCAACCCATTCCTGATTTTTCAGTTCATTACTTACGAGGCGATATCCAGCGGCGCGATTCGGAATGATGTCGGCCTCAGAAATAATGCGTGCGGTGCCCATGCCGAGAGGCCTGAAGATGCGCTCGACGAGATAATTGCCATAAAACCTGCCGGTGACTTTGCTAATTAGGATCCCCAGCGCAACGTAGCCCAAGTTGCTGTAGCTCCACTGTTCGCCCGGCTGGAAGGCCAGCGGTTGGGATTTAATGATGGCCAGCAGTTCGTCTTCAGAATAGTCACGGCGAAGATTGAAATCAGGTGGGTAATCCTGCATGCCGGACGTGTGCGTGAGCAGATGTCGGAGCGTAATCTTCTTCCAGCTTTCCGGCCCATCTGAAAAATACTTGCTGAGGTTATCGTCAAGCGACAGTTTTCCTTCTTCAACCAGCATCATCACGGCCGTCGCTGTAAACTGCTTGCCAATCGAGCCTGATTGAAAGAGGGTTTCTGGTTTGACCGCAACTCGATGTTCAAAGTTCGCAAAGCCGTAGCCTTTGCTCACAATGACCCGTCCGTTTTTGATTACGGTAACGGAGAGTCCAGGGATGCGCTGCGTTTGCATCTCGGCCTCGATGAACTTGTCTACCTTGGTCGCGATTTCCTGCTGAGCCTGACAAACGGTGAGACACGGCAAAAAGATTACGGAGGCCACGAGCAAGCGACCAGTGAGTGATGCTTTTGAGGAAATGCGCTGGCTCAAATGCTTAATCTCCTTTCAACTTCTTGATATGTCATCAATGAAATCAGTACTCGCGTGAATACTCAACTCCTTGGAGTGCGCCGCCTTGTCGGCGCTTTGGCCTAATGTGGGTTACGCGGCTCGTTATGTGGATCCAATCGAACGAAGCGACGAAAGCGCCACCGCAGGCCAAAGCGCCGACAAGGCGGCGCACTCCAAGGAGTTGATTTCAAGGTCGGCTCACTACCTTCCAGAACCAAACACCAGCAGCAGAATCAGCAGGACAAACAAAATCGCGACAACCAGTAGCGCTATCTTCCAGAAACTGTATGGTCGATCGCCATGTATTTCCCCGGTGCGTCCGTTGATCACGATTTGAAAGACCTTGCGATTGAAGCGATAGGCGCCGGCGTATACGGGCAGCAATAGATGCTTGAAGGTGATCCCGGAATAATGTGTGGCGACATTGTGAATTCTTTGCTCGTCACCGCCGATGTCACTCGTAACGTCACCTCGAATTACGCCTGAGCAAACCTGTCTGACACGCTCGAAACCTCTTGCCAGGTCGACCTGGTAATGCTGCGCCTTAAACCCCGACAGGAACGCTGGATCGTATGGCTTCAACTCCATCAAGTCCCAGGGCTCCAACGCGTCGAGACGATTCTGCGGCATCGACACGGTAGCTGGAACGAGAATGTCGTCGAACCAGCGACTCACCGTGCCCGAAGCGGGAGACCAGCGAGTGTGCCGCACTTGTCTGGTGCGCGCGACCTGGTTACCTTTCGCGTCCCGCTCGTAATAAGTCTCCGTTGTGTAGTAATGGTCGCCGCGTTCCCCGGTGTAGTGACTGGTGGTGTGCGCGTCGTAAGTCCAGAACGGCAGATAGACACCGCTAATAGCGTCGGGCTGGGCAAGCGTCTTTAGTGCATTGGGCGCGAACCATCTTGAACGGAGCCACTCGCGTAGGGACAACCCGGCCTGCTGCTGCGTAATACGGAAGGGCAGGATTCCTTCAGGCGCCAGAGTTGGATCGGCAGACTTCGCCTGCGCCACGATCTGAACGCCACAGAAGTCGCATTGACGCGCGACCTCCGGCGGCGTGAACGCTACCGTCGCGCCGCAACTTTGACATTGAACTTCGAGTGCGTCCGCGGCTAACGGCTGCAACTGCTGCGGACGCATATGTAGGTATTGTTCGAACGAGCGCTCCTCAACCCGCTCTGCGCTCGCAGGAATGGCCTCCTTGTTTCCGCAATGCAGACACGAGAGAAAACCATCCTTTGGTTCGTAAAGAAGGTCAGCGCCGCACGTCGGACATGGATAGCGATGAATTTTCTGTGGATCAACGTCGGGCTTTTGCAGTGTCATTTGTTGGGCTGTCAGGAAGCGATCCACGAAAAGACACGAACTAACACGAAAGACCGTTAGTGTAGTTCAGTGTGGCTTCGTGGATCGTATATCCTCGAGTGTGTTTGCGGCAACAACCGCGCAGTGCGACCTATGAATGTTGAATCTGTGTAATCTGCGTAATCTGCGGATTTGCTTTTCCTAACTCCTTCGATTCCGTAACTGCTTCTGAAAGTATTCGCGCCAGCTTTCCGAAAGCGCTCCCAGTTTCACTACGCGCCGCAGAGTTTCCGCATCGTCTTTCTCGAACGCATACAGACGGGTGATGTCGGCGATAGTGATTTCGTTGTCATCGCGGCTTATCAGCGCGAACTCGTCTCCCGCTTCGACCTCTCCCTCTTTTACAACCGCGAAGTAAAATCCGGTGCGACGGCTCTGCAGAAACCTCCTGATAATGTCGCTGCGTCCAAACTTAATCCCGAGTTTGTAGCACGGCATACGCGGCTCCGTCACCATCAACTCAGCTCCACCGAGGCGAAAGCGGTCGCCGACATTGAGTGCGTCTTCCAGCAACCCTTCAGTAGTGAAGTTTTCGCCAAACATGCCGTAGGGCAATTGCATGTCGGGTAGTTCCCTTCTCCAAAACTCGTAATGCTCGACTGGATAGCCATAGACTGCTTTGCTGATGCCGCCGTGCACAGTTAAATCAGCTTGCCGGTCACCGTCGAGGTTGAGCGTTCGCAGCATGACAGGTCCTGGCACGGGCTCTTTGAAGATGCCAGTAGTGACCGGCTCGCCGTTTGACTCGACGACGCGCGGCAGTCCAACGTTTAAAGAGATGAGCTTCATGACGGTAAGGGAGTTTACCCGCTCCTGTCTTTCTTGTCTTGTCTTGTTTTGGCTCGGGTCGGGTCCCAGCGCCAACGGCGCGAAAACTTTCTCTTACGCACTCCATGAATCGGTGCGCTATTATCACTGCTCAACTGAACTGACTAAAAAAGGAAAACTCGCATGACGGCTGACGATGCATTGGCGTTCATCGAAAGGCACGGCGTTGTACTGGTGTCGGCCAAAGGTCCGGTTCCCCGACTAACCGAATTTATCGCCGGCGAACCAATCAGGGGAAGCTGGTGGGGCCATCCGAAGGGTCAGCAGATCTTCGTCATCCTCGAAACAGTAACGGCATCCAAGGATGTGCTTGTTTGTCGACTGCTAAAAGGAAAAATTACGCTCGTGCATCGTCGAGTGTGGCCGGCATTAGTCCGGCTCGCTGATCGGTTTTCACCGGACCAAATCGCGCAGGTCCAGCAGGAGCACACCTCGAGTGGTCGGCACGTAAACAAAGAAGTCCCCTTCCCGAGCTGGGTCCCGGCGACGGTAATCAAGCAAGCGAAGTCTTTAGGTGAAGCCGAGGCTATTGCGGCACTGGGTGAATGGGCGAAGGCGACGCTTAAGTGACCACGCTATACTCAAGCCCGCCGGCGAAAACTTTTCGCCGCCTGCCGACGTAATGATGCTCATACCCGCGGTTCATCCTGGAGCAATGTATTTTTGGAGGCTACGTCAATGACTCTGCGAACTTTCGGTTATCACCTTCTCACGTTCGTTTTTGCGATCGCATTTATTGCGGCGACAGCGGCCGTTATGAATTCTCAGAATGCGCAGGACGACCGCGCTGCTGATCGCGAAGCGATTCGCGCGCACATCGACAGCATCTTCCAGGCATTTATCAAGAAGGACGCAGCGGCGTTGCGCGCGACCCACGCTGAGAACTGGCTTGGCTATCTTGAAGGTTCAGGCACGATGATCAAAGGCATCGAGGGTTATATGGACTGGAACTACGTCGACCCGAAGAGTCCTTACGGCATGAAAAGCTACAAGATGCGCGAGTTTGACATGATCTTCAAAGGCGATGCCGCGTTTGTCTGCTTTGTACCGGAGATCGAGTCGAACACGCCCAACGGTCCTTACCATCGCGTGCTGCAAATTTGCGATTTCTACACGAAGAATGAGGGCCATTGGATCCAGAGCGGCAGCGACACCACGCTTCATCAGGAGACAAGGGAACAGCAGTTGACCGCGCCGCGTCCGCTCGGCGATCAAATGAAGAAGCGTTTGCTGGACGCTCGCGAAGCCGTCTGGCGCGCTTACTTCGCGGGGGATCGCGCGACGCTCGAGAAGCTGATTCCTGAAGAGACAATTACAATCGAGGCTGGTGATAATACCTGGGGCAATCGCCGGACGGTTCTCGACGGCGCGGTCGAGTTTGCAAAAGGCGGCGGCAAGTTGATCAAACTCGAATTTCCTAAGACGGAAATCCAGGTCTACGGCTTCACGGCGGTAATCTATTCAAATTACGTTTACGAGTTGGAAGTCGGGGGCCAGCACATCAACAAATCGGGCCGCGTTACCGAGGTCTTTGTCATGCGCAACGGACAATGGGTAAATCCGGGTTGGCACATGGATGGTGGGAAGTCGTAAGCGGTCCACTGCAATCGAACCGCCGCTCGGAAACCGCGCGGGATCTGCTTTGTCCTACCCTTCCGGCCTTGAACGGTTACTTCGTTTCAGAGGGCGCCGGCAACGGAAGATCGGAATTCCAAATGTCGACCGTACACTTCCAGGTGCCGTCGGCCTGCTTCTTCACCACTTCGATGAACTTGCCGCGGTCAGTAACCGGCTTACCACTAGCGTCATTCCAGGTAAATTCCCAGGTGCCGCTTGCATAGCCAATCTCACCTGACTTCGCCACCTCGACCTTGGTTGCTCTCCAGCCACCGGAAAAACCCGGAGCCGTCAGCGTATCGCTCCAAATTTTCCGAATCGCCTGTTTGGTGTTGACCATCGGACCATTTGGTTGCAGCACAAGCGCGTCGTCGGCGTAGTAGGAGAGCATCTTGTCGAGATTCTTGTCGCTTGCAGCTTTTGACCATTGCTCATCAAACTCTCTAATCGCGGCCTCGTCCGCAGCGCGGGTGTCAGGCGCTGTCGCCGGCGTCTGCGGTTGGCAGGCTAATGCGAAAGCAAGCAGAGCAATACAACCGACTAGAGCAATATGTTTTTTCATGGATGGGTGTCTCCAGGGAATTGGGGATTCGGAAAGCGCGGCCACGGTACCGTTGAGTTTCGAGATTGTCAATGAGCCGTTCTACGCATCTTGAAGCTCAACTCTTTGGAGTGCGGTGACCTGTCACCGCTTTGGCCCGCGGCGGCTTGGCGCCGATTTCGTACGAGAAACTCAACCTCAACGTGGTCGCGACAGGTCGCTCCGACCAAAGCGGTGACAGGT
>JBOGOP010000156.1:0-12263 GCA_050747225.1 Pyrinomonadaceae bacterium | reverse complement strand
TTGAAAACCGAGCCGCCCTTGTGACAACCAAAACAATAGAAGATTTCCTTAGCCGGACTGACAGAAAACGACGGCGTCTTTTCCTTGTGAAAGGGACAGCATGCCATCCAGTTTGCGCCCTTTTTCTTGAGCTGCACGTAGTCCTGCACAACGCGCACAATGTCAGCCTGGCGCTTGAGGTCGTCCAGAAATGTTTGGGGGTAACGCATTTCTTACTGCCTTAATTCTACAACTGTAGCGCCAGTTCCGCCCTGATCCTGCGGCGCGGCGAGAAAGCGCGCGACGTGCGGATGGTCCTTTAGTAGTTCAGCTATTGCCCTTCGTAGCGCGCCGGTTCCGTGGCCGTGAACGATGCGCACCTGGCTCAAACTCGCCAGCGAGGCTTCGTCCAGAAACTTGTCAACCGCATCAACTGCTTCGTCGGTTGTTTGCCCAATTACATTTATTTCCGAGCGGCCGTTTCCCTGTACCGGTTTGAGTTGGACTTCATTCCCGCGCGATGCTCTTAGACTCGCAAACTTCTCCGTTTTTGCTTTACCGGTATCTGATAGTTCAACCAGCTCGAGATTCTCAAGCTTCTCTCTAAACCGGAGGGACTTCACGCGCACTTCCGCTCCGTCACCTTTGAGTCTGTCAACAATCCCGATCGAGCCAAACGAGCGCAGCTTCACAGTGTCGCCGACCGCAATCTCGCGAACTTCCGCCAGCGTATATTCTTCCTTATCGGAACTGCCTTCTTCAACTTCCTTCTCTTTCTTGACGACCAGCCCGTCGCGTATCACGCGCACTCCCCGCCCACTGGTGCTGGCAGGCGTCGCAGAGATCGAATCCCTTTTGCCTCCGGCAAACGTCGCGCGTTGTGCTTCACGTCTTAGTTCTGCGACTCGTCGCTGCGCTTCACGGTCGACCTTTAGGCGTTCGGAACGATCCTGAATACTTGCGACCAACTCGCGCGATCGTTTTTCAAAGTCGCGGATGATCGTGTCGAGGGACTTTTGAAACAATGCCTGTCGTTCGCGTTCCTGTCGCTCGGCTTGTTTGTCGAGTCCGGCAAACTTCTCCGCCACGGCAACCCGTTCTTCATCGAGTGCTCTGCGCAGGCTTTCGGCCTCCTCTGCTTCACGCTTGATTCGCCGCAAATACTCCGACGCCTGTCGCGAAGAGTCCCTGACCAGCTCCAAAGCCACACTAATAACTTTGCCGGGAATACCAAATCGTCGCGCGATCTCAAGACCAGACGAGGCGCCGGCCACGCCAACAATCAGCCGGTAAGTCGGCTGCAAAGTCTTTTCATCAAACTCAACGCTCGCGTTGATCACGCCCGCTTCGTTCGCGGCGTACATTTTCAAGCCGCTGTAGTGCGTGGTCGCCATCACTTGCGCGCCACAAGCTTTACGGAAGTGATCGACTACAGCGACGCCCAACGCTGATCCCTCTTCCGGATCGGTGCCCGTGCCAACTTCATCCAGCAAAACCAGCGCTGGTGCTTTGCAGATTTCGAGCATGCGCGAAATGTTGGCGACGTGCGAAGTAAACGTGGAAAGGTTTGCGGCCAACGATTGATGGTCGCCAATATCAGCGAGTACCGATGCATAGAATGGAATCCTTGCTGCACGAGCCGGAGTTGGCACGCCGGAAAGGGCCATCAGCGACAATAGTCCGGCGGTTTTTAGAACGACGGTCTTGCCGCCGGCGTTGGCGCCGGAGATGACCATCGTGTTGTTTTCTGCGTTCAGCGAAAATGAGACTGGCACTACTGAGCCGCCCGAAGCGCGCAGGCTCTCCTCGAGCAAAGGATGGCGGGCCTCGGTGAGTTCAAGCAGGCCTGTTGTGATTGAAAGAGAGGGCGAGACGCCCGCGCGTCCAGGATCGATTTGGGGAATTATGCAATTGAACTTTTGATGAAACACAGCCTTCGCGTTGATGAAGTCGAGTTCGGCAACTGCCTCAGCGGCCATCTCAAGCGCCGGCAACTGCTCGCGCACCTCCTGCGTTAAGCCAAACAGGATTTTGTAGATTTCGCGCGCCTCAGCTTCATGAAGCGCCTGCAATTCGTTATTAGCGTCAATTGTCTCCAGCGGCTCGATAAAGGCTGTGGCCCCTGAGGAAGAGTAACCGTGCGCGACACCGCTGACGCGAGCGCGGTGATCGGACTTAACAGGAATTACAAACCGGTCGTTGCGAATGGTGACCAACTCGTCCTGTATTGCTTCGCCCGACTTACGCATCAGACTTTCCAGCGTGCGCGTGATGCGCGAGCGCAACCCTGTAATCTCGTGGCGGATGCGCGCGAGTTCAGGACTGGCCCGGTCATCTAATTCGCCACTTGGCAGAATTTTGTTGGCAATGCGAGCGCTGAGCCGACTCAACTCGACCGGCAGCCTTTCAACAAGACTCCACAGCACCGGCGAGGTTTGCCGCTCGGCAAGAATTGACGCGCGGGCCGACATCGCGTGATCAGACAGCGATTTGATTTCCAACATCGCGGCGGGTTCCAGAATCGTACCTTCTACTCGCAATAGCGCCAGTTTCTCCGCCGGATCGTCCAGCTCGCTGAATGTCCAGGTTCCACCTCGTTTTCTTAGGTCGACACATTCCGAGATCGCCGCCAGCGCGTTTTCCAGTTCGGCCACATTGTCGAAAGGTCTCAGCGCAGCAACGCGCGCTTGCCCCATGGGCGTTTGGGCCCCACGCCTAAGCAAGGTCCGCAGTTCGTCGTATTCAAGAATTGTGAAGGCCTGTTCGTGCATGATTAGAAACAATGCTGGGTAAACTGAGTTAAGAGTGCGACTACCGAATGAAAGCGCACTTTCAGACTCAATTGATTGTCTTGATTCAGTTTCGATTCTAACACTCAGGCAGGATTTTCACATTTCGGGCAGGAGGCGACGCTTGATTAGAATCGTCGTTGACGGCGTTCGCGTCCCTGAATCGCAGCGAGGAAGAGTCCCTTGACGTTGAGGATCTTTATCGCTGTGCCCTCACGCTGTAGGACACCGAGCACAGGCGTTGTCACGGTTTCCTGCTTCGTGATGGATTCCGTTATTGATTCATCGGGTTTGAGCTGGATAACTTCTCCAGGAGCCTCTATCGCTAGTGCGAGTTGTTCGTCACCTCGTAGAGCGATCAGATGTTCGGGAGCCGTACGCGCGCCATCACTTGACCTCGCTTCAGGTATGGGAAGCGTTGCGAGATCCAGAACCGTCAACATACGCCCCTCAACGCTAACAACACCCAACACGGAAGTAGGAGCGTGCGGCAAGGGCGCCGGTTCCTGCCACGGCACTATTGCGGAAATCTCCTCCACGAAGACCCCAAACTGAGATGAACCCCTGTGAACGAGTTGCAGTTTGCGACCGGCTCGCCTGGACGCGGCGTCGTCCGAGTCATACCGGTCATCGATTGCTTCCATGTGCAAAGCCTTAGGCATTCCTGGAGTCGGAAATATCGCCAGCCATTCTACCTTCAAATTATCCCACTGTCTGGCAACTTTCTCCGGCCGCGGCTAGAATGGCTATTCATCGCCAGCTGCAAGGGCAATCACAAGATCACTTGGCGCCAGATCGCTCGCGATTGGTGCGACGGAAAGGCCATTAATGGACGAATTTGACCAATACCGGGCGGATATGAACGAGAAGTTGCTCGGCAGCAATCATCTCGGCATCAAGCGCTTCTTTGCGCTCGACACACAGGCATACGAGGACGGCGCGCTCGACAAGCGCACCAAAGAGCTGCTGGGTTTAGTCGCTTCAATAGTGTTGCGCTGTGACGACTGCATTACTTATCACATCAAACAAAGTGTTGGTGCAGGTGTTACGCGGCCAGAATTTCTCGACGCATTTAATGTGGCGCTGGTAGTGGGAGGTTCAATAACGATCCCGCATCTTCGTCGCGCCGTTGATCGTCTGGATCAGGTTTTGGCTGGGCAGGCTGAAGAAGCAGCGCCACACGGGCATGATTAGACCTACAACCCAACACCGACTTCCCGGAATCCAAGCCTCACGGAGCTTCGTATTTCCACTAGCCTGAAAAATAAAATGCGATCCACTAAAAGACACGAACTAACACGAAATGTCTTTAGTGTAGTTTCGTGTTACTTCGTGGATCGCTTCTCTTCGAACAGTCGCTTGCGACCAGGATTGGCCGGAATTCTCTCTGACTCGCTGGCCCCCATGCTGAACAAACGCTGGCTTGGAGTCGCTATTCTGACGACTATTTTATTGCTTTCTTTCTCGTTCAACTCAAATACAACGAAAGGTTTTGCAATGTCTGCACAGGAAAAGGTTCGCGTGCGCGCGCCGGAACTAACCGGCGGACGCGGTTGGCTCAACACTGACAAGCCGCTCACGCTTGCAGCTCTGAAAGGCAAAGTTGTGCTGCTCGACTTTTGGACCTACGGCTGCATTAACTGCATTCATATCATTCCCGATCTCAAACGCCTGGAGCACAAGTATGCAAACGAGCTCGTCGTTATAGGGGTTCACTCCGCGAAATTTGAAAACGAAAAGGACACGGAAAACATTCGCCGCATCATCCTCCGTTATGAGATCGAGCATCCCGTGTACAACGACGCGGAGTACAAAGTTTGGCAAAGCTACGGCGTGCGCGCCTGGCCAACGCAGGTTCTGATCGACCCGGCGGGCTACGTCATCGGTGCAGTTTCCGGCGAAGGAAACTACGAGCTAATCGATCGAGTGATCGATAAGGCCGTCACTGACTTTCGCAAACGCGGCGAGTTGAATGAAGAACCACTGAAGCTAACGCTCGAACGCGCCAAAGTTGGCGATCTGCCGTTGGCGTTTCCGGGAAAGATTCTGGCGGAGGCGAAAGGCGATCGTCTCTTTATCGCCGATTCAAATCATAACCGGCTGGTCATCACCAAACTGGATGGCGCCTTACTCGACACGATTGGGACAGGCGCAGCTGGAGCAGCGGATGGCGCTTTTGATAAAGCGAGCTTCTTTCGACCCCAGGGCATGGCTTTGGAGGGCGACAACCTATACGTCGCCGATACGGAAAATCATCTGATTCGCCGCGTGAATCTGAAGTCGAAGACCGTGGAAACAGTTGCGGGAACCGGGCAACAGTCGCGCGAGTATTTCAAACAGGGGCCGGCGCGCACAATTGCGCTCAGTTCACCGTGGGATCTGCAGATTGTCGGACGGCAGCTTTACATTACCATGGCCGGCACGCATCAAATTTGGAAACTGGATCTGGACAAGCAGGAGGTTTCGACGTTTGCTGGTTCCGGCCGCGAGGCTCGAGAGGACGGATCGTTATTGAACGCTGGCTTCGCACAACCCTCAGGCATCACCGCGGACGGCAAGAAGCTCTACATCGCCGATAGTGAGTCGAACATTATTCGAGCGATTGGTCTGGATGACAGCGTAGTGGAGACGATTGTTGGCGGCGATCTGTTTGACTTCGGCGACGTAGATGGTTCAGGCGATGGGGTGCGGCTGCAACATCCGCTGGGCGTGGTCGCCTTCGACGACAAGATATTGATCGCCGATACTTACAATCACAAAATCAAAGAACTCGATCCAAAAGCGCGCAGTGTAAAAACGTTTCTTGGTACGGGCAAACCGGGGCAGGCTGACGGCCACGTAGGATCGTTCTATGAACCTGCTGGACTAACCCTCGCCAACGGCAAGCTCTACGTTGCCGACACCAATAACCACGCCGTACGGATGGTGGACCTGAAAACGAAGAAAACCTCGACGCTCAACATCCGGGGTCTGCAGCCGCCCGTCCTAAATTCGGAGATTGAATCGCCGGCAAGTGAAGCCGGCCCGAATGCCGAGGAGATCAAGCTGGCGCCGCAGTCGCTGCGCGCTGAGGCCCGCGGTGCGCTCGTTGTTCAGGTGGAATTGCCGGCAGGTTACCATCTCAACCCTGCGGCGCCACAGCGTTATCAAGTTGGGATCCAAAGTGGGCAACAACAGATCGGGTTTGAGTCGGCAACAGAACTAGGCGCCATTGGCCACGATCGCAGTGTCCGCCAGTCGCTGAAGAATCTGCAGTTGCCATTGCGCGTTCCTTTCCAGAGTCACGAACCCGGCAAGGCGGAACTTCGCGTGCAGCTTACGCTCTTCTATTGCCGGGAAGACAACACCGGGACTTGCCGGATTAAGACGCTGGTATGGCGCGTACCCGTGGAAGTTGCAGACAATCCGGGCGCACCTACCGAAATCAGGGTTCAAGGTAAGGTCACGGCCGAATGAACAGGTTGACTTGCCCCCCTCGCACTACGCGAGTACCATCATTCTTCCCCCTAATTCAATCTGAGGAGTGAAGCCGTGGCTGAACAATCAGGAGCAAAAACCGTGTCTGACAAACCATTTCTGACCGACGTCAAAACATTGCGCGAACGCGCTCGCAAACATATCGAGCAAGGCGCCATCACCGAAGGCTACCTCGCCGACCGCGATACCGTCGTGAAGATTCTGAATGAAGCGCTGGCAACCGAAATCATCTGCGTGCTGCGCTACAAACGGCACTACTTCATGGCGACCGGCATCAACGCCGAGAGTGTCGCTACCGAGTTTCTGCAGCACGCTAACGAAGAACAAGGGCATGCCGATCTAATCGCACAACGCATTGTTCAACTCGGCGGAGAACCAAACTTCAGCCCGGAAGGATTGGCAACCAGGAGCCACGCCGAATATGTCGAGGGTAACGATCTGATCGACATGATCAAGGAAGATCTGGTCGCGGAACGTATCGCCATCGACAGCTATCGCGAGATGATTGCCTACGTCAACACCGACGATCCGACGACGCGGCGCATGTTGGAAGGCATCCTGGCAATGGAAGAAGAACACGCCGACGACCTGGTCAGTTTGTTGGAGACAATGCGCAGCTAATGCTGGAGACAACTCTTTGGAGTGGGGTGCCCAGTCACCGCTTTGGCCCTCGGCGGCTTGACGCCGAAGTCGTTCACTGATCTCAACGAAAGTGGGTCGCTTCAAGGAGCGACTGACGAAGCGGTGACCGGTCACCGCACTCCAAACAAGGAAATCTGAGCGTGATGCTTTGTACACGAAGCATCACGCTTGTTAATGTAAGCACCTTGCTAAATAACTCGCGTAACGAAAAATCTCAGAGCCCGAATTCCAGCCGCCCCACTATGTGTCGTAGTTGCGGTGCAATTGTTGGCGCCGGACAGGAACAATGCGGAGTTTGCGGGACCTCGACCTCCGGCCCCACGAACACCAGTCAAGCGCGAGTAGCCGCTGGCGACAGCGAGACAATGCGATTCGCGCGGGCCGTTTTGAATCGGCCCTACAAGTTCACCATCATTCTGTTGGTTGCCAATATCTTTGTCTTCACGTTGATGTGGCAATCGAGCGGCCAGCCTTTGAGTCTAACGACACCTGTGCCCTTCGAGGTGCTGTTGGCCTTTGGCGCCAAGTTGAACTACTACATTCACACTCAACATCAGTGGTGGCGCCTGGTTACGCCGATGTTCCTCCACGTCAATCTGCTGCACCTCATCGTGAATATGTATAGCCTGTGGATTGTCGGCCCCTACGTTGAGAAGCTTTATGGTTCGGCGAAGTTTGTTGTGTTTTGGGTGCTAACCGGCGTTGCGGGTGTGATTGCCAGCTATCTGACCGTCAGGCCCGGCCTGAGCGCTGGCCCCATCATGGGTTTCATTTTTAAGACCTCGGATACCCCTTCGGCGGGAGCTTCCGGAGCGCTCTTCGGACTCGTTGGCGTTCTCTTTGTTTTTGGCATTAAGTTTCGTCGTGAGTTGCCCGAGGGATTTAAGCGCGCCTTTGGCACCGGCTTGTTGCCGATGATTGTGCTTAACCTTTTCATCGGATATGTGTTGCGCGGATTTATTGATAATGCCGCACACCTTGGCGGGATGTTCGCCGGCGCCGTGCTGGCTCTTCTCGTTGACTACCGCCGGCCTGGCGAAAGATCCGGCGTAGCTGTCACCTGGCGGGTATTGCAAACGGCCGCCATCCTGCTTGTAGCGGTAAGCTTTCTTAAGACTGTGCAACATTTTCGGGATCGAACGCCGGCGGAACCCGTGACGAAGTTGGCAGCCGACGCACCGCAAAACCCGAAATTTGTTTCTTACGCAAAAGCGATTACCGAAGCGCAGGAAGCTCTTGTCGTCGCGATGAAAGACAAAAACACGAGCAACGTCGACTCCGCGGTGAAGAATCTGGATGAAACGCCTTCGCTCGATTCGCAGGCGGATGAATTAAGAGAAAAGCTAAAAGGTTTGCTGTTGCGAGCGAAGGAGTCTCAGACTGCAACGGCCGCGGACTCACCAACTCGCGACAGAAACAAACCGACTTCAGCGGATCAACTGAAGCTGGATTTTTCGGCGTGGCAGAAAGAGTACAATCAGTGGCTGAAAACCGGGGCAAGAATTCACAGTGGTTTGAATCAGGCAACCGATGAATCACAGAAGTAAGGCATGCCGATTAGTTTGCGAACGGACTATATGTGCGAACTGAAAGTTTACGTTACTAAAGACAGGAGAATTAGACGAGATGGAAATCAAGAAAGTTGGAGTATTGGGCTGTGGGCTGATGGGTTCGGGTATCGCCCAGACCGCAGCCAGTGCAGGATTTGAAACGGTAGTTCGCGAAGTTTCGGATGAGTTATTGCAGAAGGGATTTGCGGGAATCGAAAAGTCGCTCGGGAAGTTTGCCGAGAAAGGAATTATCACCGCTGAACAACAAAAAGCTACGCGCGATCGCCTGTCCGGCACTACCTCATTTGCCGACTTCGCCGACTGCGATATCGTGATTGAAGCAATTATCGAAAACATCGCAGAGAAACGAACGACCTATGCGGAGCTGGATAAAATCTGCAAACCGGAAACAATTTTTGCGTCCAACACGTCGTCGATTTCAATAACGGAAATGATGACGGCGACCTCGGCGGAGCGTCAGAAACGCTTTGTGGGTCTGCACTTTTTTAATCCCGTGCCGATCATGAAACTGGTTGAGGTCGTGAGAACCATACTCACCGACGACGAAATCTATGAGCAGGCGTTCGAATTCGGCAAACAGCTTGGCAAGGTTCCAGTGCGAGCTAACGACACTACGGGCTTTATCGTCAATCGGCTGCTGGTGCCTTACATGCTCGATGCGGTACGCGCTCTTGAAGAAGGCGTGGGATCGATTGTAGACATAGACGCGTCGATGAAACTCGGCCTGGGTTATCCGATGGGACCGTTTACGTTGGGCGACTTTGTCGGCCTGGATACGACTTATTACATTGCCGAGATCATGTTCAATGAATTTCGCGAGAAGCGTTTCGCGCCACCGCCACTACTCAAGCGCATGGTGCTGGCCGGGTTGTATGGTCGCAAGTCGGGACGCGGATTCTACGACTACACAAAGGATCCGAAGAACCCAACGCCAATGAAGCTGGTGTGAGTGTTTCGAGCCGATTTGGAGTGCGCCGGCAAAGCGAAGCGGCGACGGCGCCTTCACTTGTTAAGCGAGGACGAATCGAAAGCGGTGTCGCGCTGCGCTCGCCACCGCACTCCATAGTGATGTCTTCCATTCTTTATGAGCGACGCGATCAAATCGCGATCATTCGCCTCAATCGGCCAGATAAGCTCAACGCGCTGTCAGCTAAGATCATTCTCGCCCTCAGCGACATCTTCACAAACATCGACAGCCAACCAAACCTCCGAGCAATCATCCTCACCGGCACCGGCGACAAGGCCTTCTGTGCCGGCACAGACATAACTGAATTAACGGGGCTTGATGAAGTTCACGCCCGTGAGGCTTCCGAACGGGGCCAAGCCCTCTGCAATCAAATCGAAAGCTGTGGCGTGCCGGTAATTGCTGCCGTAAATGGCATCGCAGCCGGTGGTGGTTGCGAGTTGGCGCTTGCGTGTCACCTGCGGGTAGCCTCGGCAAGCGCGCAGTTCAGTTTGCCCGAAGCCAGCCTTGGCATTCTTCCCGCCTATGGTGGCACGCAACACCTGGCGCGCCAGATTGGCAACGGGCGGGCACTGGAGATGATGCTGACGGGCAAAGCAGTCTCGTCAGAAGAGGCCTTACGATTTGGATTGGTCAATCGCATCGCGCCACCACTTGAGTTGCTGCCGCAGGCAGAGAGTCTGGCTCTTGAGATCGCCCTACTCGCGCCACTTGCGATCCGTGCTTGTCTCGAAGCTGTTACCCGGGGAACTCAGTTGCCGCTCACGGAAGGTTTGGCATTGGAAGCGAAACTCTTCGCCAGTCTGTTTGCCACGGAGGACGTGCGCGAGGGTACTCGTGCATTTCTGGAAAAGCGACCGCCGGTCTTCAAGGGACAGTAGGACAGACATTCCTGTCTGTCCTTTTCCATCTCAGAAAGCTGATAGTTCTACTTCGAAAAGCAGACAGGCAGGAATGCCTGTCCTACCTAAACACGCCTCGCTTGCCGCTCAGAAACGCATCACCTATACTCGAAATGACTTCGCTAATTGAAACAAGCGGCACGAAAGGGAGTCAAACCGCTCTTGCAAGCAGTAATTCACGAAGGACATCTTAACGCTCAGGGATTTCGTTTTGCGATTGTCGCCAGTCGTTGGAACGACTTCATCAGCTCTCGCCTGGTTGAGGGAGCGCTCGACGCGCTCGAGCGGCTGGGCGCGGACGAGAAACTGGTTGAAGTCTTCAGGGTACCCGGCGCTTTTGAAATACCTTTGCTGGCCTTAAGGCTCGCCGAATCAGAAAAGTTCGACGCAGTCATCTGCGTAGGTACGATTATCCGTGGACAGACTCCTCATTTCGAATATATCGCTGGTGAAGTCACCCGCGGAATCGGTGAAGCAGCTTTGCAAACGGGAGTGCCGGTCGTTTTCGGAGTTGTAACTGCAGACACAGTTGACCAGGCAATCGATCGTGCGGGCGTCAAACTGGGTAACAAGGGATTTGAAGCGGCCACCACGGCGGTGGAGTTGGTTAATCTTTACAAGGAAGCTTTTGAAAAGGATGAAGGATGAGGGATGAAGGATGAAAGAGCCAGCGTGCCAGAACAGCACGTTCATCCTTCATCCCTCATCCTTCATCCCTTAAAGTACTATGGGCTCGCGACGTAAGGCGCGTGAATGCGCCTTGCAAATGCTCTTTGCGGCTGATTTCGCCGAGGCTGTCCCGGAAGAGGTTTTGAAAACCTACTGGGTGGAGCTGGGCGATGCCGACGTCGAGGAAGCGGCGCGTGAATTCGCGACGCGTCTCGCGGCGGGAACGCTCTCGCGTCTTGAGACTCTCGACGAGCGTATACGTTCGCGCGCCGAACACTGGCGTATCCCGCGCATGGCGATTGTCGATCGCAACATCCTTCGACTCGCTGTCTACGAGTTTCTTTACGAACCCACGCCTCGCACCGTCGCCATCAACGAAGCCCTGGAAATCGCTCGACGTTTTTCAACCTACGAAGCGACGCAGTTTATCAACGGTATTCTCGACGCCATCAAGCGCGACCTCGATGAGCAACAACCTCAGGAGCATGTCCAACCTGAAGAGGTTGAGGAGCCGGCGGATGACGAGCCGGAAGAATCGGCGGAAGTTTAGTTCATAAACTTCTGAGGACGCTTTCTTCCTTCTGCCTAATGCTTTCTGCTTACTATTCACGATTTACTGTTCTACTATCCTCTCGTGGATCACACGCAACGCGAATTTCTGATTGAGATTGAAGATCTTGTCGAGCAAATCTTTGCCGACCTCGACGAGCTACGCGCGACCACGGCCGAGGGGCCGGCCCGTCGCGAATTGGTCGATCGCGTCTTCCGTCGCGTACACAGCGTAAAGGGATCCGCTGCCTCTTGCGGGCTTGAGGTTGTTAGCCACATCGCGCATGAGTTTGAAAACCTGCTCGCCGAGGTTCGTGCCGGACGAGTCGTTGTTGATGAGACACTGTTAGACACTTGCGAAAGCGCCGTCGAAGCACTCTCGGAGAGTTTGACCATCGCCGCGTCTGGCATCGTTGAACCTTCCCGGCGTCCACTGTTTGACCGGCTGCAAGCCGCCGCACGAAACAATTCGGCAGAAAGTGAGTCCACCGATAGCGACGCGATCCTAAAAAACATCCCATTTGAAATCTGGGAATCGTTAACGGAATCCGAGAAGCAGCAACTGTTAAGCATAGTTGCCGAAGGCAGTCCCCTTTTTGTGGTGGGCACCAGCTTTGATATCAGAAACTTCGACGCAGAGTTTTTTCGTTTGAAGGAGAAACTCGCCCGCTTTGGAGAAGTGATCTCGACTTCACCCGCCGTGGATGATGAGCATCCAGAC
>JBOGOP010000155.1:0-12272 GCA_050747225.1 Pyrinomonadaceae bacterium | reverse complement strand
GTCAGTTAACCGATCCATCTCGGTCGACTCGCGCGGCATGCTGGAAGTGTTGCGCAAAGTCTTCGGCGCTAACGCAATCGCGAATGAGTTAATGAAAGGCTAGTAGGACAGACTTTCCAGTCTGTCCTTTTGGCAGTAGCCCGACAGTTATGGAGGGCTTAGAGATACGGTGCCACTCAGTTAGTGGCTCAGTGCGAAGCCCTCCATAACTGTCGGGCTACTGCCCCGGCGCAGGTTGCTAGTCCCTTTCAACGCCTGAGGAGAACCACTCAGCTTGAAAACCTCTCAGGTTGGGAAGGGGGTTTACCCCCGCTCTTTGCATAGATTATCCTTTTCGAAAGATCTTTAATAAGTGTCATTGCTAACGTAAGAACCGGACCTTTAATCGTCCTATTCTTACATTGTGGAAGCAGCGCAAAGCTACACCTTGCCCCAGGTGAACTCTCAATTGGATAACATAATCCGCGAGGTCAGAGATCTCGTGGCAGGTCGGTCCATCACCGCCGCGGTCATCCGCCCTTCCGATCCCGCGTCGCGACAGGTCGTCGCCGAACAGTTGCTCGCTTCCATGTCCGGCCCTGACGCCGCTGAGCAGGAGCGCGCTCGAAAAATATTTATTAACCACGGTTACCTGGACGAAACTACCGCCCGGTTTCGCAGCGCCGACTCAGCCGCCGATCGAGCTGCGGCCGCTTACACGCTGGGAATCGTTGGCAGCCGCCTGGCGACCGCGCACTTAGTGGCGGGGATCTTTGATAGTGCGCCAGAAGTTTGTCGCGCCGCCGCTGCCGCGCTCGCGAAGATCGGCGACCCAGCCGTGTCAATGGCTCCTCTGAACCAGCTCATTGACAGTAAGAGCGATCAAACAACGACCGACCGTAGCGTGGATCTAGTCAGCGCTGAAGAGGTTTCCTACTTCGAAACAGAAGCTGCGCGTGTTGAGCCTGAGCTTGTAATGGAGCCCCCGCTTCGCATTGAGCCCGAGCTGAGCGTTGAGCCTCAGCATACGATCGAGCCACAGCGGAGCCCTGAGCCACAGCGGAGCGTTCAGTCCCAGCCTGACTTCCGCCCCGAGCCTGGCGTCTGGCCGCAGCAGAGCGTTGCGCCTCAACGTAGCGTTGAGGCTGAACGGAACGATGAGTCCCAACCCGGCGTCTGGTTCCAGCCGAGAGTTGAGCCTGACCGTAGCTCTGAATCTGGCCCGTTAGTGTTGGGCATCGATCTTGCGGATGTGCCGCCTGAGATCGTCGCCGGTCTCAAGAGTTCGCTTCCGCGGGAGCGCATAGACGCTTTGGACAAGTTAACTCGCTCAGGCGCCAAGGCGACGTTTAGATTGATCGTCAACTCTTTTGCCGACGCCTCTGACGAGGTGCGCAACGCTGCCGCTCGAGCACTCTATGTCATGGACCCGGAGCACTGTGCGGAGTCATTCGGTCGCGCGATCGACGAAAGCACCACGGACCAGCACCGGAACACTAACACCGCCCAAAACGTCAACGTCGCCCAGAACATTAACGTCGCCGAAAACATTGGCCGGGCCCTGGCCGCCTCCGGCGTGGCCGACAAAGCGATTGAAGATCTGGCCGGCGACAATCGAGAGGACGCCTACAATTCTCTGTGCCTGCTATTTGCCATGGCCAAGACCGGTGAGATCCAACCTTTGATTAACGCCATCGAACAACACTCAAGCTCTGAAGTCCGCCGCGCCGCAGTAAAACTCCTCACCCTCAACGGCCAGGCAGAACTCGCCGCCGCCGCCGCCAAGCGCCGCCTCATGGCGCCTGCGAGATAGTCAGACTCTGCACAAAAAAGAGTGCCTCTTAGTCCGTGAAGCGGACGGCTGAAAATAGCCCAGCGATTCATCGCTGGGATCCAACGTCGAAGCTTCCACGAGTCCGTGAAGCGGACGGCTGACAGTAGCCCACCGATTCACCGCTGGGATCCAAAGTCGAAGCTCCCACGAGTCCGCGAAGCGGACGGCTGACAGTAGCCCACCGATTCATCGGTGGGATCAAAACGTCATTATCATTGAGTCCGTGAAGCGGACGGCTGAATCCTACGCAAAGAGATAACGTGATTCGTATGCTATTCCATGTTTGTCCAGGAGCGCCCGAAACTCTTCTTGAAATGTCGTCTTCCGATGATGTTCTTTTTGACCGTTAATATAGGCAATTGTTTTCTGTGCCTGTGAAGCGCTGACACTAAATGCTCCGTAACCTTCCTGCCACTCAAACTTCTTGAGCCTTGGAAAACTATCATGTACCCATTTTGAGGAACCGCCTTTGATAAGCTGAACCGCCTTGGCAAAACTCATCATCGACGGAAGAGACAACAGCGCATGGACATGATCAGCCGTACCTCCTATGGCAAGGGCTTTCATCCGATTGGCTTTGGCAATCCCACCAACGTAGGGCCAGAGATTCGATTCCAAGTTCGGGTCGATAAACGGATAACGCTCTTTGGTGCTGAACGTACAGTGCATTAGGTTGTTAACGTAAGAGTGGGACACGATCAGACTCCTTCCGTTTGCAGTCTTCGCGAAACGTAAGGAGATTATCGTTGCTCTGTATTCGACAATAAATGGAGAGGCGAGGATCGATAGTTTTTGCTTCTTACCGAATTTCTTGCATTAAGTGACGTGGTGATGAATTTCAGCCGTCCGCTTCACGGACTGATTGATGGTTGAGGTCTCGATCCCACCGATGAATCGGTGGGCTAATATCAGCCGTCCGCTTCACGGACTGAAAAACCGGAGACTTTCGCGATCCGCTGGTGGTGCGTGACGTACTCATCGGTGCTGCGGTTGGTCTTGCCATCGCCGCCTGGCAAATTGGTTTCTACCTTTTTCGCGGTTGGCTTGGCGATCCCAGTCTCAAGCCTGCGGTCGAGCCGGCGAATTGGCACCTTGGCGTGGAGAATTTTGTCGAGGGGTTCACGAGTCAGCTCGGGACGCCGCTGCTCGACGGCTTTGCGATTACGTTCCTCATACTGCTGCTGGCCCTGCTGTTGCGGCGCGACTGGCTGGCCTTCGCGCTCGGCGGTTTAATCTTCACGACCGGGTTGGCTTTCCTGGGCGGAGCCACGATCCCCAGTTGGATCAACTCTGCCGTAACCGCGGGTCTGCTTATCTTCTTACTCTATCGCCATGGCCTACTGAAGTTCATGGCTTCATTGGCTTTCCTGCACATGAACATCACCTTTCCGGTGACCATCCATCTCACCGCCTGGTACGCCACCGGCTTTGTCATTGATCTGATCATCCTGCTCGCGGTCGCCTTCTACGCCTTCCATACCTCCCTCGCCGGCCAACCAGTCTTCGGCGGCAAGCTGCTGCAGGAAGATTAACTGTCGACACTACGACGCAGCGCTTACTCGTTGCTCGCGAAAACGCTATCTCGTCCTAAGTTGAGGGATTCTCTGAATTCGAACTCAAAAAAAGTGGCCAAACTAAAGCAGTCAGGCGCCAAAGAGATCTCTAAGTCAACTCTATCCAACAATACTCAAGCCCTGAAGTCCGCCCCGCCGCCGTAAAACTCCTCACCCTCAACGGCCAATCCGAACTCGCCGCCGAAGCCGCGAAATGCCGCTTGATGGTGCCGGTGAAGTAAGCGTTAAGCCCTATAGCCGTGTGGGGCAGTCTGCTCAATCATCGCTGGGGCAGTAGCCCGACCGTCAGGTAGGGCTCAAATACCCTAGAGAATAAACGCCGACCTCATTCTTGCAGATCGGTTCCCTGGTTGACTTTGCTTTTCCCCGTGTGACAGATTGCCCTCGAATCTGACGACAAATCCGGAAACAAATGCCTCAACAAGAAAGCAAAACGTTTTCATGAAGCCTCAACCGTCCCTGTCACTAAACAAGCAAAAACTCGACAACCTTGCGAGCGAGATCTGGAAGTCTGCCACGCGGCTGCGTGGCAAGTTCAAGGCTTACGAGTATCAGAACGTCATTCTGCCAATCATTGTTATCCGCCGACTTGAGTGCGTCTTGCTGAAATGGCGCGAGGATAAGAAGGCCGAGATTCGCGCTAAGAAACCAAAGCTGACCGAGAAGGAACTCGACGCACTGGTAAAGAAATTGGAACTCAACCCTCAGCAAGCGCCCTTCTCAAACAAGACCAAATGGACGCTGCGGAAGGTTTACGAAGAGGATCACACTCTTCTGGCCGAGAACTTTCGCGACTACATCAATGGGTTTTCCAAGAACGTCGATGAAATCATCGAGCATTTCAACTATCGCGCAGTCATTGGTGAGATGGTCAAGCGAAACCGGCTGGCTCCAATTCTTAATCAATACAAGGAAGAGCCGTTGGGACCGGACAATCTCTCCAACCTCGAAATGGGTTACGTTTACGAAGAACTTCTCAGGCGCTTCTCGGAAGAAGCGGGCGAGGAAGCTGGAGACCACTTCACTCCGCGCGAGGTCATCCGCCTCATGGTTGAGTTGTTAGAGATTCCGATTCCTGAGAAGCACCTCTCGATTTATGACCCAGCCTGCGGAACCGGCGGCATGTTGTCGGTAGCTCAGGAACATCTCTTTGACCGAGCCAAGACGGACGGGGAGAAGCGTCGCGTTGAGCAACTGGTAACCGTACACGGCCAGGAACTGTCTCCGCCCAACTATGCAGTTTGCAAGGCTGACCTCGTTATCAAAGATGACCGGCAGGCAAAGATCTTTCTCGGAAACTCGCTGATTCCACACGACCCGCACAGCCGCGAGCCAGGTGATCAGCTTCCCGAAACAAAGTATCGCTTTGACTACATGTTGAGTAATCCGCCCTTCGGCGTCACCTGGGGTGGTAAAGACGGTTACGACGCGGAGGTGCGGAAACTGGCGACGACTCGTTACAAAGCGGGAATACCTCGCGTGGACAACGGCGCTCTACTTTTTTTGCAAACAATGCTGGCAAAGATGAAAGAAGTCGAGAAAGGCAGCAGCCGCATCGCGATCATCTTCAACGGCTCAGCGCTTTCGAATGGCGATTGCGGCTCGGGAGAGAGTGAAATCCGCCGTTGGATTCTGGAGAATGACTGGCTGGATGCGATCGTGATGTTGCCGGACCAAATGTTCTACAACACCGGCATCTTCACTTACATCTGGTTGCTGCGAAATGAAAAGCCGTCGAGCCATCGCGGGCGCGTTATGATCATCGACGCGCGCAAACAGTTTGAGAAAGAACCCAAGGCGTTCAGCAACAAGCGCAACCGCATGACCGACGCACATCGGCAATGGATCGAGCAGCGCTATCGTGATGGCTGGAAGGCGAATTATTCGGACGAGGGCGTGAAGACCTTCCAGAACAACGGAAAGCAAAAAGACTTTGCCTATCACAAAGTCAGCGTTGTGTTCTGGCAGACCGACGAAAACGATCAGCCCGCGATCATCAACGAAAAATATGAGAAGACTTTTAGCGCCGCCAATATTGCCAAAGAGCAGGCGTTCTATGACAGCGAACTGGAATTCAAACTCACGCTCACTGATCCGGAGGGAGGCTGTCTTGCGATCGTGGCGTTTACGCTAGCGCCGGAAGACAGCTTCCCAAAGATTTATGAAAGGCTCGTACGCCAGGCCTTCCCATCTGAGGTTGAAGCGAAAACAAGGAAGCTCACCGATGCCACCGCCAAGAAGAAGGCCGTAAAGCGTTTCATTGATTCGTTGCAGGCCGAGGTTGAATGGACGCATCGTCATTACGTGAAAGACGATGAATACATTCCCTATGGCCAGAACATCGACGCGTTTCTGGAACGCGAAATCGCCAAACCGATCATTCGCTGGGAGCAGAGTCCGCAACTCGGCTACGAGATTCTGCCGAACAAATACTTCTACCGCTATCAACCGCCCACCCCCGCGAAAGATTTGCTTAGCGAGTTTTGGAGGCTAGAAAAAGAAGCAGAGAAGATGTTGGAGGGCTTGGGAACCGCATGAACTCCTTGGCTCAGGAATGGAAAAGCGATCGTCTTAAAGATGTCGCCGCGATCAATGTGTCGGCACTCCCGGCATCAACCGACCCTGACTACGAGTTTGATTATCTCGAAATATCAAACGTCGATTACCACGGCGTTGTCAATCCACAGGCAATCGAGCGAATGCGTTACGAAGACGCGCCCTCGCGGGCTCGTCGGCGGGTTGCAAAGAACTGTACCGTGATTTCCTCGGTCAGGCCGAATCTTCAAGCTGTAGCTTATTTGACCGATGGCCGAGAGGATTTTGTTTGCTCGACTGGCTTCAACGTGGTGAAAGCCAATGAAGCAAAGCTTTCACCAAGATTTACTTATTTCGTGCTCATTTCAGAGCACGCTCGGCAATACTTCGAGGCAACGGCGAAAGGCGTCGGTTATCCGGCGGTTGATGATAAGGATTTCGATTCATTCTCAGTTCCGCTTCCACCATTGTTGGAGCAAGAGCGGATTGCGGCGTATCTGGATGCGAGTTGTGCGGCCATCGATGCGGCGATTGCTGCCAAACGCCGTCAACTCGAAACTCTCGATGGCGTTAGAGAAACTCTGATCGAATCAGCAGTCACGAGGGGTATCAAACCACAAACCAGAACGAGGCAGGTCGACGAAGAGTGGATCGGCGAAATTCCTGCGCATTGGAAGATTTGTCGAATAAAGCGAATTGTCTCGCAAGTTGACTACGGCATTTCTGAAGCTACGGTAAAAGAAGGCCAATTCCCCGTATTGAAGATGGCGCACATTCAGCGAGGCGAAGTTGTGTTTTCAAATATTGATTTCGTGGAGGATGTGGCGGAAGCGCTTTTACTGGAGAAGGGCGACTTGCTCTACAACCGCACGAATAGTCCGGACCAAGTTGGCAAGGCCGCGATTTTTCGCGGCACCAAAAGAGACAAACTTACTTTCGCGTCGTATTTGGTTCGTCTACGTACAAACCATCGCGCAGATCCGTATTTTCTAAACTACGTACTTAACAGCCGCGGCTTTCTCTCGTTTGCGAGAAAACTCGCAATACCTTCCGTTCAGCAGTCGAATCTCAATTCAACGAGATATTGTCGAATGTGGATTCCACTGCCGCCATTAGGAGAACAGCGGGAGATTGCTGCTTTTCTCGACGCCAAGCTGGAAGCGATGAACCGCGTTGTCACGGTTATTACTTCCCAAATCGAAACTCTCCGAGGCTATCGCAAATCCCTAATTCACGAATGCGTGACCGGTCAGCGCCGCATAACTGAAGCTGACATCGCTGCGGCGCAGAGGACCGCGAGTATGTAGCTATGAATTTATGAGAGTGGTAATAGACACAAGTGTCCTTGTAGCGGCTGCGCGTTCGCGAGTGGGGGCGAGTTTCGCCCTAATCAGCTCGATTCCGACGGAGAAATTCGAGTTATGCTTGTCGATCGGACTCTACACCGAATGGCAGGCGGTGCTTACACGCGACGAGAATCTCCCGCCGGGCCAAACGGCGGATGACGCCCTTGGCTTTCTTCGCTATCTCGCCGGCCAGGCACACTTGCAGGAGATACACTTTCTGTGGCGCCCATTTCTTCCGGACTCTGATGATGACATGATTCTGGAATTGGCTTTTGCTGCGGGTTGCCGCTATATTGTTACCCATAACGTGAAGGACTTTCACGGTTCGGATGAACTCGGCGTTGCCGCCATCACCCCGCGTGATTTCCTTAACATGATACGGAGTCAATCATGAGTACGCTGACCATCGAATTACCGGATTCGCTGAAGAAGAGCATCGAAGACCTCGCTGCCAGTGAAGGCTATACGGTGAGTCAGTTCCTCGCCAGCGCCGCCGGTGAAAAGTTCGCGGTAGTGATGACCATGGACTATCTCCGTCGCGAAGCGGCCTCAGGCCGCCGCGAAGATTTTGAGCGTTACCTGAATGCGGTACCTGACGCCGAGCCTTCCGATAGCGATCGCCTTAACTAGGCTCGGCGTAACCCAGCGCCTATGCCCCCGAGAAACCCACCAGAGCTGGCCTTTCAGAAGCACATCGCAGCGTTCCTGGTACGCGAGCACAAGTACGGCGTTCTTGAACAGGCTGACATCACCGACACAGAAAACTTCATCGTCGAAGATCATCTGTGGGCATTCCTCAACGACACACAATCCGAAGCAGTAAAGAAACTGGCAGAAGACTACGGCACGGACGCACGCGATGAAGTCTTTCGCGCGTTGCGAAACGAACTACGGCATACGCCGCTCTGGCTACTAATCAGACATGGTTTGAAGGTGCGCGGACTCGAGTTTCGGCTTTACTATCCAAAGCCGCGTTCAAGCGAAAGCGTCGCAACTAAACTCTACGAGAAGAACCGCATCACCTTTCGTCCCCATTTTTATTTTGGCGATACGAACAAAGAGATCGATTTTGTTTTCTTCCTGAATGGTCTGCCGATCGTGGCGCTGGAGCTGAAGCACGAAAAGAACCAAACCATCGACGACGCAGTAATGCAATTCACCAAGCGCGATCATGCAATTAAGATCTTCCAGCATCCCTTTCTTTATGTAGCCGCGGATACCGCCGACGTGATGGCCGCCACCGACCCGCGCCGCGAAGAGAACTTTCGCTGGCACAACACTGGGCTGACGAACACGCCGCTAACAGACGGTGAGTATCCAGTTGAGTTTCTTTACCGCGAAGTCTTGTCAAAGGAGCGTCTGCTGGAGGCTCTCGCCTTCTTCCTGGTTTACGTGCCGAAGCGCGAGGCCGAAGAAGACAAGCCAGAGCGCCCTGCGTTTACTCTGTTCCCGCGTTATCACCAGGGCAGGACGGTACGACGAATCGCGGAGGATGCACTGGCACATTTCAGTGAAAACGGAGATATCGGCCGAAAGTATTTGGTCAACCACTCCGCCGGCAGCGGCAAGACGCTCACGATTTGCTGGCTCGCTGATCGCCTCCACAGTCTTTTCAAGCCTGGCACAAGTGAAAAGTTAGCGGATGTCATTTTTGTTCTTACCGACCGAAGAACTCTGGATAAGAACATCAAGGATGAGATTGAAAACTTCACTCATCTCAAAGATGTCGTTGGATTGGCAAAGAAGGCTGAAGACCTACCGCGCTTTCTGGCCCAGCGAAAGCCCATCATCATAACCACTCAACAGAAGTTTGCATGGATCTTGAAGGAGATTGAAAACGTTCCGGCGCTGAAACAACTCCGCGTGGCTTTCTTGATCGATGAGGCGCACCGCTCTCAGGAAGGCAGGATGGCCACGGCGATCCGCAAGCCTTTTCGGGAAAAGGCTGACGCAGACGCAGCAGATGCAGACGTCGAGCTGGAACCTGAAGATGAAGAAGAAGAGATTGCTCGGATCATCCGCGAACACGATCGCAATCAACTCTTCGTTGCTTTTACGGCCACGCCCGCGCCGGCAACAGTCACACTGTTCGGCGAAGCGTTCGATACCTATACCGAAGCGGAAGCAATCGCGGAAGGTTACATCGTGGATGTCGCCGCGAGCATTATTTCCTACAAGACACTCTATAACCTGCATTCGCGCGCTGCGATACCGGACGATGGAAGGGTCTATCCAAAGGGTGTCGTGGCAAAGGCGCTTAAGAATGTGGCTTTCCAGGATGACGAGCTGATTCAGTACAAGTCTGAGGTAATGCTTGGCATCTTTGAGAAACAAGTGAAGCCGCTCATCGGCGGACGAGCGAAAGCGATGATTGTGACGAGTTCGCGAGTCGCCGGCTTGCGCTATTTCCAGATTATCAAGGAGAAGCTGAAAGAGCGCGGAGCTGACTACAAGGTGCTCTACGCCTTCTCTGATTTCACCCACCCGCAGACGAATGCTGAAATTCGAGAGCACGGCATTAATGAACTGAAAGACGGTGAAGAGATCGAAGATCGCTTTAAGGGCGACGATTATCGATTGATGGTGGTAGCGAACAAATTCCAGACCGGTTTTGACCAGCCGTTATTGGCGGGAATGTTCCTCGACAAGCCCGTCTTTGACCGCAATGCGGTGCAGACCATATCACGGCTAAATCGTTCCTATGACGTGAAGAGAGATGTCGTCGTAGTCGACTTCACGAACAACGCGCATGAGATTTTGAAAGCGTTTGCGAAATATCGCAAAGGAACGCCATTCCAGCCGGGAGAACCGGACGAAAAGGAATGCATGCGGCTGCGCGAAGAGATTCTGTCGGTCGGTGTGTTCACCCAGGATGATGCCAAGGAGTTGGTAAACCTGTTGGCTGCGAACAGCGATGCCCGAGTTCAATTTGCCGTGGCAGGACTGCGCACGCAATTTCAGAACAAGATCGCTGACCTTGATCAGCGCAAGGCGTTCGTCTATTTGCTGGCGCGCTTCGTCAAGAGCTATCACTTCCTGACTTGCTTCTTTGCCTACCCTTCGGAGATTGGAGAATTCGCGGTTTTCGCGGAATACGTTGGGCCACAACTCATCAAACAAGGCAGCGTTTCTGAATTGATGAAGCAGATCCGGCAAACGCAAGTAGTGAAAGCTGCGGTTCAGTATCAGGGCGAGGTGCGCAGTGGTGGCCCGGTGAAGCTCAAGTCCGGGATAGGCCGGAAGGGGCCCGGCCCGACGCCGAAGAAGGTTTCAATACAAGACATGATCGACGAGATTCGAAAGAAGTTCGACATCACCGACGAGGAGGCGCTGTATATCCGTGAGGTGACGGAAGAAAAATCGCAGGACACCTCAATTCGAGCGACCGTTCAAACGCACAAGGAAGACCTCGTCTATCTCGAAGGGCGATTTCGCGGTCAGGTGAACGGTCAGATCCAGTCGGCTTATCAGGATCGGGGACGCTATGACGAACTCGCCGACGACAAGTATAAAGATGCGGGTGGTATTTTCGATATCATGGCTGTAACCGTCATCGACAATCACCTGGAGGCTACGGCGTAGGATCCATGGGCAAGTCCATCGATCAGATTCCCAAACAGGATCGCCCCCGCGAGAAGCTGCTCGCGAAAGGAGCAGCGGCTTTAAGCGATCAGGAGTTGCTCGCTGTGCTGTTGGGTAAAGGCACGGCCGCAATGGACGTGATGACCTTAGCAGGAAAACTCGCGCGAGTAATTGACGAAAAGGGATTGGGAATCAAGGTTGACGACCTCAAAGAGTTCAACGGGGTCGGAGATGCCAAAGGCGCCTTGGTCGTCGCCGCTATTGAATTCGCCAGACGACGCATAAAACCGGAGGGCTTCAAGATTAGCAGGCCTGCTGACGTTCTACCTTTGATTCGTCATTACGGTGATCGGAAACAGGAGCACTTTCTTTGCGCTACTATCAACGGCGCGAATGAAGTGATTAATGTTCATGTGGTGTCGATTGGCCTCGTGGATCGAAGCCCGGTTCATCCACGGGAAGTCTTCGCTTATGCGGTAGCTGATCGAGCTTCGGGTATCATCGTCGCGCATAATCATCCCAGCGGGCCAGTCGATCCCTCAACATACGACCGGGAAACTACGGGACAACTCAAGAGTGCGGGCGAGATTCTTGGGATTGAATTGCTGGATCATGTCATATTCAACCGCTCAAACTATTTCAGCTTTCTCGAAAGCGGGGTTCTCTAAGCGTGCCGATGGTAGTTAGAGGATTCCGCGAAGCCAAAAGGATCTGGAAAGTTCCTGCTGCAATGCCGCGGCTGGGCAGCCGTGCGGTTCGAGAAGTGTTCGACTCCGAGTCTACATCTTGCCGGTTTGTAACCAATGGGTCATTGAAGCAACTGCTTCGTCAATGGCTGGTAATTCATTTGCGCAGCGGAGTTGAATCTTGAGGTCTTGTTCAAGAGCTTCAAGCAAATCGAGCATGAGAGCTGAACGAACAACAATCTGTTTGGGCAAAACCCCCGCTTGCCCAAGCAATCGAGCAACCTTTTCCGGTACGCTTGCATACATCGTGTTCAGCGAGTGTTCCGCAGTGAGGGCCTCAAACCCGACAATTAGTCCGTTTTGTCGATCTGCAAGCATCAGCATGTAGAGCGCCAGTGGCCGTTCGCCTGACTTGCCGACGCTTCCTGGACCGATGAAAAGATCGGTTTCGAGTTGCAGCGCGCTCCGCGGAACGTCTTTGAGGCCGTTTAGTAAACCCGAATCGATAATGGTCTCAATGCGCGGACTTGCCGGCCGGGAGATGCGCTTGACCCGATCCTCCCAAACGAGTACCGCAGACGACGAGCTCGCAGCAGCCTCTATACCTTTAGACTGCGAACTATCGTCCTGGTGCGAAACGCGAACCAGAAAAGTTGTAGTTTCGTCGTCTCCGTCGGTGGGAAAGATGTTCGCGTCAATGGCGAAACGTTTACTCATTTCCAGCGTCTGCGACAAC
>JBOGOP010000154.1:0-12424 GCA_050747225.1 Pyrinomonadaceae bacterium | reverse complement strand
GGCCGACATTGAAGCGACGAGCGGTGTTAAGACCGGTGATGAAATCGTTAGAGGACCAAGCCGGGTATTAAAGACGCTCAAAGACGGCATGACCATAAAACGCATGGAACGTAAGGCGGGTGCCAGCGCCAACGCCAACGAGGGCAGCTAATGAGCGACGCGACACTTGTATCACCTCCAGAGCCCGCAGTTTTACCGGCGGAGCCGCGACCTGCCCAGCCACACGATTCCAACTCGCTCATCTCGATGCGCGAAATCTGGAAGACTTACCAGATGGGCTCAGAGCAAGTGCATGCGCTTCACGGTGTCTCTTTTGACATTCCGAAAGGCGAGTACATTGCGATCATCGGACCCTCCGGCTCGGGCAAGTCAACGCTGATGAATCTCATTGGCTGTCTCGACACTCCCAGCAAGGGCGAATACTGGCTCAACGCCAAGAACGTCTCAGAGATGGACGACGATGAGCTGGCCCGCATACGTAATCAGGAAGTCGGATTCGTTTTTCAAACCTTCAATTTGTTGGCTCGCGCCACTGCGCTTCATAACGTAGAGCTGCCGCTAATTTACGGCGGTATCAGCTCAGCGAAGCGGCACGAGATGGCCACGGAGGCGCTCAACTCCGTCGATCTCGCGGATCGCGTCACGCACCGACCCAATGAACTGTCTGGAGGACAACGTCAGCGCGTCGCCATCGCTCGTGCTTTAGTTAACCATCCGTCGATTCTTCTTGCCGATGAACCGACCGGAGCGCTCGACACGCACACGAGTATGGAAATTATGGATCTCTTCGAGCGCTTGCATGGTGAAGGCAATACGATCATCGTCGTTACGCATGAACACGATATCGCCGCCCGCGCGCATCGGGTGATTTCCATTCGTGACGGTCTGATCGAAAAGGACGAGAAGATCAGATAGCGCTGGTCCGCCTATTTGTATTGTTTGCCGGGCGGGTCGATGTGCCCGCCCATTTTTGTTTTGTAGATTCAAGCTCTTCACTGGGAGCGCGGGCGTCCCGCCCGCAATGAGCGCGCAGCGCGAACCAGACCGCGCGAATTGCACCTTTTCACAGATCGTTCGCACCTTACGGTGCTCAGGCGGGCGAGACGCCCGCGCTCCCAGTGAAGAGCTTGAATCTCATGCCAGGTGATACTGATCTCAGCGAAACGCACCTTGACCTTTCTTAAGGCGTTCAGCTAAACCGCGATGCAACCGCTAAGCTCCGCTATTGAACCTGCCGAACCGGCGTCTCTCAGGAAGCGCTCGGGCTCGTTCCTTCGTCTGACGGCTCTATGGGACGCCTTTCTCGTGGCGCTTGGCAGTCTCAGACAAAACAAGCTGCGCACCGCGCTGACGCTGGTGGGCATCGTAGTCGGCGTTGCAGCGGTGATTGCAGTTGTCACGATCATCCAGGGTTTGGATAACAAAGTCGCAACCACATTCTCTTCGCAAGGCTCGACCGTGTTCACAATTTCAAAGCGGCCGCAAATCATCCGTTCGCGTGAAGAGTTTGTAAAATTCAATAAGCGCAAGGATGTTACGCATGAAGACGCCGAAGCCATTGCCCGCCTTTGCACCGCCTGCTGGCGCGTTGGCGTGGCCGCGAACGTGCGCGAGACCGTCAAACACGCGGAGCAGAAATTTGAGAATGTAACTATTCGCGGAGTAACGCCGACGACGATGTTTGATATTGACGGCCGCGCTATCGATGTGGGCCGCATCTGGACTGAAGCAGAAGGACTGTCAGGCCGCGAGATCTGCGTGGTCGGCTCTGATGTGCTGACTAATCTCTTTGGCGGCGCTTCCGCGGACCGCGTGATAGGGCAGGAGGTGCGCATTGCCGGTCGTCCGTTTCTGATTTTGGGCGTGCTCGAGCCACTCGGCTCCATCTTCGGCAATTCGCGGGATAGCATTGCGTATATTCCTTATTCGACTTACCAAAAAATCTACGGTTCGCGCGATTCGATTGTGGCTTTCATCCAGGTGCCGGCCGCCGAGCAACTTGAATCAGCTGAAGATCAGGTCCGGACAGTGATGCGCAATCGTCGGGGTGGAGTTTTTAACCAGGAAGAGGATGAAGGATTCTCATTGGAAACACAGGACGTCTTCCTCGATCTCTATGGCAAGGCGACGGCAAATATCTATCTTGTCACCGTCGGTGTTGCCGCGATCTCGCTCGTGGTTGGTGGCATCGTGGTGATGAATATCATGCTGGTGTCGGTGACGGAGCGTACTAAAGAGATTGGCATCCGCAAGGCCATCGGCGCGCGGCGCAAGGATATTCTCACGCAGTTTCTGATTGAAGCCGTGATGGTAACTGCGCTCGGCGGGGCCATCGGGGTACTGACGGGCTTTGGCCTCGCCTATCTGATCGCGGCGTTGATAGGCTTTCCGCTTTTGATCAGTGTTGCTTCGGCGGTGCTGGGAGTGGGAGTTTCGTCAGTAGTAGGAATCATCAGTGGCCTTTGGCCCGCCTGGCGCGCGGCAAGGCTAGATCCGATTGAAGCATTAAGGTCTGAGTAGACAGAAGACAGGAGACAGTAGTCAGTAGAAAAACAACGGCTTTTTCCAATGCCTCTGACACCCGATTATTGAATATTCTGTCTACTGTCTACTGTCTACTGTTTACTGCTTATGCGCTTAGACGACATCAAAGAATCCGCCCTGATGGCTTTCGACACGCTGCGCGCCAACAAGCTGCGGTCGTCATTGACCATACTCGGCGTCAGTGTCGGCGTGATCACCGTGATCTTTATGGTCTCGATCATTCAGGGCCTTAACAAAGCGTTTGCGGATCAAGTGGAGTCGCTCGGTTCCAACACGATCTTCGTTTCAAAGTTTGAACCGAGTTTCGGTCGTCCGCCCGGACCAGAAGAGATCCATCGCAAAGATCTCACTATGGATGACGCCGATGCCTTGCGGCGCGAGGCGCCTTCGGTCACCGGCGTTTCGCCAATCCATCGCATGCTTGCCGTAACCGCGCGCTTCCAGGACAAGCAAACAGACACGCCGATCCTCTTCGGGGTCACACCTTATTACGAATTTGTGCAAACGCAGTATGTAGCCCGCGGTCGCTTCATCAAGGATTTCGACATGGATAATCGCGACAACATCTGCATTCTCGGCGTTGACGTGGTTCATGCACTTTTCCCTTACGAAGATCCGATCGACAAAGACATCCGGATCAACGGCAACCCTTATCACGTGGTCGGCGTGATGGAACCGCTGGGAAGTTTCTTTGGCCAGTCGCGCGACAATTCAATCTTTGTTCCGATAAGCACTTTCGATAAGTACTACCCTGATCGGCCTTTTCCGGAAGTTGTCTTCTTCATCATCATTCGTCCGCAATCGCGTGCTTACGTAAAATCAGCGATGGATGAGATCACCGACATCCTGCGCCGCCGCCGCCGCGTGCCGCTGGGAGCGCCGAACAATTTCGGTATCACCTCACAGGACTCGCTGCTGGATATCTACAATCAACTCACCGGCGCAACCGCACTTGTGCTCACTGCGATATCTTTCGTCGCACTGATGATTGGCGGCATCGGCGTGATGAACATCATGCTGGTGTCGGTGACTGAACGCACGAAAGAAATCGGCGTGCGCAAAGCTGTGGGCGCGACGCGTTTGAATATTCTTTCGCAGTTTCTGATCGAGGCCGTCGTCTTAACTGGAATTGGCGGACTGGCTGGACTTGCGGTTGGTGAATTGCTGGCCTTCGTGATTAACAAGTATTCGCCGCTGCCTGCCTATGTGCCAATCTGGGCAGTCGCGGTCGGCATCGGCATTTCCGCCGGTGTAGGGATTGTCTTCGGCTTGTGGCCGGCGTGGAAAGCTGCACGACTCGATCCCATTGAAGCGCTGCGTTGGGAATAGGCGCGATTTGGAGTGCGCCGGCAGAGCGAAGCGGCGACAGAATCTGGCCGCGGATGAACGCGGAAAAACGCGAATCAGAACAATTTCTAAAATTTCAGATCCGCGCGTATCTGCGTTAATCCGCGGCAAACTCTGATCTGCTTGCTCCGATGCAACCAAAATGAGCCGCTTGCCGTAATATCTGAGCCGTGAAACTTATCGAGACTCTCAAACTCGCGATTGCCGCAATCTGGGCCCACAAGCTGCGCTCGGCTTTAACGCTGCTGGGCATGGTGATCGGTGTGATGGCCTTTGTTGTCGTGGTGTCGCTGATCCAAGGTTTCAATGTCTACGTTGACGAGAAGATTGCCGGCATCGGAGCGAAGTCTTTCAATGTTCAGCGCTTCAATCCGTTTGAAGATTTCAAAGACACGGACACGATTGCGGCGGCGCAGCGGCGCAATAAAGACCTGACGATGGAGGACTACGACTACCTGCTCCAGCGCTCAACCCTGATTGACAAGCTCGGCGCCAAAGCTCGGGCCTCGCCATCGGAGGTCAAGCGCGAGAACAATGTGCTCGAGGATGTCTTTGTGGTGGGTGCCACTGCAAACACTGCGGACATCGAGAACCGCGATATTGCCAGCGGTCGTTTTTTTAGCAACGGCGAGAATGATGCCGCAGCGCGCGTTGCCTACATTGGCGCCGATGTGGCCACGAAGCTTTTCCCTGCCGGCAACACTATCGGCAGCGAGATCAGTATCAGGGGTTTGCCTTACCGTGTAATCGGAGTCGAAGCCGCGAAGGGCACCGTTTTCGGTATTCCGCAAGACATTTTCATTGTCCTGCCGCTGAAAACGTACGCCAATAACTTTGGCGGCCTGGTGCGGCAGCGTTCTCTCTATTTCCTGGCAACGTCGAAGACGGACAAACAGTTTGCCGACGCTGTTGAAGAGACCAGGTTTCTGATGCGCTCGCGACGCAAGCTGGCGGCGGGCGAGAAAGACAATTTTGGTATCGTTACGCCTGACGCGATCACCGGTTTGCGCGACCGAATTTTTGGCTCAATCTTCCTGGTCGCGATGTTGGTCCCCGGTATCGCGCTAATCGTCGGCGCCATCGTCATCATGAACATCATGCTGGTTTCTGTTACCGAGCGGACAAAGGAGATTGGCATTCGGAAATCGCTCGGTGCACGGCGAGCGGACATCCTGAAACAATTTCTCGTCGAAGCGGTAACGTTGGCAACGATTGGCGGCGCCGTCGGAATTTTCATGGCCTGGATCATCGGACGAGTTGTGACCGCTTTTATCTTTCCGACTTATTTGTCGTTGTTCGCCATCCTTGGGGCGCTGGCGGCTTCCGGCGCTGCCGGTACTCTGTCGGGACTTTTCCCCGCCTGGAAAGCGGCGCGGTTGGATCCAATTGAGGCATTGCGAGTGGAAGCGTGATGAGCGGTTCTTGTTTGAAGCAAAATGTTCACCAAAAGGCGGTCCACGAAAATACACGAACTGACACGAAATCCTGTTAGCGTAGTTTTGTGTATGTTCGTGGATGATATCTGATGAAAATCCTGCGGAACGACATTTACGAAAACCTGCGAATGGCGCTTTCAACGCTGCTCGCCAACAAGCTGCGCTCTTTTCTCACCGTCTTTGGCGTAGTTATCGGCATCATCACGGTGATGCTGATTGCCTCCATCATCAGCGGCATCGATGTCTCAGTTAAGAAAGAAGTGGAATCATTCGGCACTCGCTCCATGTATATAAGCAAGTACAATCCCGGCATTCACATCGGACGTCTCTCGCGCGAAGAGCGCATGCGCAAAGAACTGACGTATGACGACGCGGTGGCTTTGTCGGGACTCCCAACCGTCGAGTTGTCGGTTCCCTTCCTGGATATCACTAATAACTTTTTCGGCCAGAAGCTGCTGGTATCAGGCGGTGGCAAGACTACTGCCGGAGTGGCACTGCAAGGCACGCTTCCCGAATTTGAGAAAGCGGGCACTCAGGTAATTTCGGAGGGACGCTTCTTCTCAGAGTTTGAAAGTGACAACCGCGAGAACGTCTGCGTCATTGGCTCGAAGGTGGCAGACGATTTTTTCCCCTATAGTTCTGCAGTAAACCAGGAGATAAAAATCGGCGCCGATCAGTTTCGCATTATCGGGGTGCTGCAAAAACGCGAACAGTTCCTTTTCAGCGGCGGCAGTGACGATCAAAACAACGTAATCTATCTTCCCTTCTCGGTTGCAAAAAAACTCAAACCAAACGCCGACGACGTTTACGTTCTCGCGGTAGCGAAGCCCGGCATGATGGATGAAGCAAAAGACCAGGTGCGCGATCTCCTGCGCATCCGGCGTCAGGTTCCTTTTGCAGCACCGGACAACTTCGGCATGGAAACTTCGGAAAGCATTCTCGACAACTTCCGCTCGATTACCTCAGGGCTGGCGATCGCGATGGTAGTCATTTCCTCTGTGGGACTGATGGTCGGCGGTATCGGCGTGATGAATATCATGCTGGTTTCTGTTACTGAGCGTACCCGCGAGATTGGCGTGCGCAAAGCCATCGGCGCGCGCCGCAGCGATATCATGTGGCAGTTTCTTATTGAGGCAGCAACGTTAACCGGCATTGGCGGCCTGGTTGGGCTTACGATTGGTTGGCTGCTCACTCTGCTGTTGCGTCTCCTTTTGCCTTCGTATGTACCGCTGTGGGCGCCTCTCGGGGGTTTCATCGCCAGCGTCGGTATTGGTCTGATCTTTGGAATCTGGCCTGCGTGGAAAGCCGCGCGTCTGGATCCGATTGAATCCCTGCGTTACGAGTAGGACAGACATTCCTGTCTGTCCCGATTTTGCCGAAGTCATTCACGTCCGCAAAACAAAGTCAGAACGGGGAGCGGTAGCGACCTGGTTGCGCGTCGTTAGGCACTACCAGGTCGCTACCGCTCCCCGTTCTGACTTTGCGTTCGATCAGATAAATGTCTTACCTGGTCGTTCCTGAAATCGAAATCACGACATGAAGCTGGAGAACAGCGTCGCGAAGATCATCCCAACGATCAGGGCCAGCACCCACAACGTGATCGCAACCCCCCAGGCACTGGTCGAACTCACCTTTTGTCCGGTATGCGCCAGTCCCTTGGCTCTTAGCCACAGGCCGTAAAACGATAAAACCCCGATGAAACTCCCGAGCACAAAAAGTGCAGGGTGTTCCGCAGGCGTAAACAGTATTCCCAAATTGTCCTGCAAGAGCGAATCAGCGTTCAGAATGGGATGAATGTCCTCCGGCTCTTTGATGAAGAGAATGCCCAAACTCACAAGTTTGGTGATCAGAATTATCGGCAAGTATCCCCAGATTACGGCGGCAAATGCTTGCCAGAAGTTAATACGCCCGCCAAATGCCAGAACGCCCAGAAGACAGAGAGCGGCAACCACGGAAACAAAAACAAACAAACCAACAAAGCCCTTTGCGGCCGTCTGTACTCTTTGGATTGGCTGTTTGGCTTGCTGAAGGTTGGTGTCCCTCATCTTCTCGATTTGCTCGGGCGGAGGCTTGATCGGACTGTTCTCCAGGCTGTCCATGGTATGTTGCACGATACGCTCGGGAGTCAGCCTTTGAACGAAGGCCGCTGTGTAGACAGCTTGACCTATCCCAATCACCAGGAACGCCGCGAGCCAGGTCGGGTGAGACTTCAGATTTCGGAAGACGCTGGTGGGTGCGTAGAAAATTGCCAACAGCTTTTGCGGACCCGACATGGGCGGTTCTGCCTTTCCGGCAGGTTGCGGAAGCGGAATGAAGCTGAAGGCAAACAGCGCTATGCCGAAGAAGATGAAGGCGCCGCCAGTGCCAAGGCCTCCGGGCAGAATCTTTGCAAGGCCGGCGATTAAGATAATTAGCCCAAGCCCAAACAAAACAATTGCTGGTATGCGAAGCTTCGTTGGTCGTGGCGCCTTTACTTCAGCTTCGGGCATCGGTGGCGCCGGTGGTGGTTGAAATCCCTGATTCGGATCGCTCATTAAAGTTTCCTCCTAAGGAATGAAGGACGGGGAGACTGCCTTCCGTCCGAACAAGAAAAGAATTCGACAGAGATACGCGAGTTCGCAGTTGTTTGTTTCATCCGCAGATTACGCACATTCCGCAGGTGCAAAATCAAAAACCAGGCGCCGTATCTCCCAACTCGTCCATTGTTTCTTTTGAATCTGTAATACACATGCTCGACTTCTTGTTTTTTTTTGGCAAGGTTCTTTAGCTGCGGATTGACTGGGCGCAATCTGAGTGAAAACTTTCAAGGAGCCTGCGAAGCTGGCGGACAGAGTGATAGCCCCAGGCGATGGCGCAGCCGAGCCTGGGGTCACAACCGCAAATTTGACTGAGCCTGCGAAGCAGGCGACAGATGTCGCTAAGTGGCCATGTGAAAGTCCATTTTGATCTGGCTAGGGTTAACGGTTGCATGTTTCGTCTGTCGCCCACTTCGTGGACTGGGCCAGGCTTTGATGTTGTTCCCCAGGCTCGGCTGCGCCATCGCCTGGGGCTATCACTCTGTCCGCCAGCTTCGCAGGCTGGTTGAATGCCTTCTTTCGGCACTCCATTTGGCTGCGGCTAACAGCCACGCTGTCTAATCTGGCTAATCTTCGGCGAAGCACTTTCCCAACCCGCAACGCGAATACAGGCGACCTCATGGCCTGGCAAGACTTCGCGCAGCTCCGGATCAATCCGCGCACACTCGTCAATCGCTATCGGACAGCGCGTGCGAAAGCGGCAGCCTGACGGCGGGTTGATTGGCGTTGGGACATCGCCTTGCAAAACTATGCGATCGCGTTTTTGTTTGGGATCCGGAATCGGGATCGCTGACAGCAGCGCCCTGGTATACGGATGCAATGCGCCCGCGTAAAGCTCAGCAGCGGTTGCCACTTCGACAATCCGTCCCAGGTACATTACGGCAACGCGCGTCGAAATATGCTCGACAACCGCCAGCCCATGAGAGATGAAAAGGTACGCCAGCCCAAATTCTTTTTGTAGATCCTGCAAGAGATTGACGACCTGCGCCTGCACGGAAACATCCAGCGCCGAAACTGGTTCGTCAGCGACGATGAGTTTGGGATTGAGCGCGAGTGTGCGGGCGACACCGATGCGCTGCCGCTGCCCGCCTGAAAACTCATGGCTGTAACGGTTGCGATAGTCCGGATCAAGCCCAACTTTTCGCAACAGCTCACCTACCCGTTCGCGTCTTTCCTTTTTCGTCCCGATCTTATGGATGACCAGGGGCTCACCGACGATGTCGCCTACCTTCATGCGCGGATTGAGCGACGCAAACGGATCCTGAAAAACTATCTGCATCTCGCGGCGAATCTCCCTCATCTCCGTCTTACCCAACGAAAGCACATCGCGGCCCTCAAACTTTATTTCTCCCGCCGTTGGTTCAATCAGACGCAGCAGGCAGCGTCCTACCGTTGACTTCCCGCAACCCGATTCACCAACCAGTCCCAATGTCTCGCCCTGAAAGATTTCAAACGAAACGCCGTCAACCGCGCGCACTACGTCGTCGCTGTTCTCGACGGCGAAATGCTTTACCAAGCCCCGGACTTCAACAAGTTGGTGATGATTCGTATCCATATGAGACGGGGACATCCACAGATTACGCAGATTAAACAGATTCCTTCAGGCAGCTAGGGCTCCGTTTTTGGAAATGCCCCAGCCTTGTCACACCCTAATCTGCGGAATCAGCGTAATCTGCGGATAAATTCTGATGATCCGCGGCAACGGCGGCCGCCAAATCAAACAACACGCAACGCACTTTCACTCCACCGTCAAGTTCATAGAGTGGAATCTCTTCTTCGCTGCAGCGTAGCATCCGGTGCGGGCAGCGCGGCGCGAAGTGACAACCCGGCGGCAGGTCAGTCGGGTTGGGCACCGTTCCCTCGATCGTCTCGAGGCGTTCATTTTTCGCCACCGTGGCGCTGGTAAGCTTGGGAACAGATCGCAACAAGCCTTCCGTGTAAGGATGCTTTGGACGCGCAAACAATTCTTCTACCGGCGACTCCTCAACTATTCTTCCGGTGTACATCACGGCGACCCGGTCAGCGACTTCCGCCACCACGCCGAGGTCGTGAGTAATCAGCAGCACCGCGAGTTCGCGATTTTTCCGTAACTCGTCCAATAGCTCCAGGATTTGCGCTTGAATGGTGACATCAAGCGCCGTGGTCGGTTCATCGGCAATTAGAAGTTTGGGATCGCAGGCAAGCGCCATCGCAATCATCACGCGCTGGCGCATCCCGCCCGAAAGTTGGTGCGGATAGTCGTCCGCGCGCCGCGCCGGATCGGGAATTGAAACTTCACGCATCGCCTCGATGGCGGCGGCGCGGGCAGCTTTGCGCGAAAGCTTGCGATGCAGCCGGAGCGCTTCGGCAATCTGTTCACCCACAGTGAAGACCGGATTGAGCGACGTCATCGGATCCTGAAAGATCATGGCAATGTCGTCGCCGCGAATCTGGCGCATTTCGGCGTCTGAAAGCTTGAGCAGATTTTTGCCGTCGAAGTTGATCTCACCGCCGACGATTTTTCCCGGTGGCGCAATCAGTCGCATGATCGAAAGCGCAGTGATCGACTTGCCACAACCCGATTCTCCGACCAGGCCAAGCAACTCGCCCGAGTCCAGATAGAAACTAACGCCATTGACAGCACGCACCAGTCCGGCGCGCGTGGGAAAGTGCGTTTGGAGATTCTTGACTTCGAGCAAATGCGACATGCGAGTAGTAAGTGTAAGCCTTTTTGGAGTGCGCCGGCAGAGCGAAGCGACGACGGCGCTTTGGATTCTTCAGTGAGTAGCCAAAGCGGTGTCGCGCTTCGCTTGCCACCGCACTCCAAATGCAACACTTCTACCAGCGATTCCCGTATAAGTGTTGCAGCTGCAATCCCCAGTTTAGGAACGCCTGTATTTCATGCGGCGCCGGCCGTGAATTCTGCCGGAAAATGAATAGCTGGTTCCCGCCGCCGTCGGTGCACGTGCCCTCATTCATCTCATAGAAGCCAAGCAGCGCGTCAGTGAAGATCGAGCGCAGGCCCGGTTCATCGGGACCGCGCAACAAATACTCGCTTGAAAAGGTCGGACGGTTACCGAAGTCAATGTCCTGGTAGCCAAACGCTGAAATGATTTTATGAAAAGTGTGCTCGGGCCGTAATGAGAAAAGCGGTGCGTTAAGATTTTGCAGCTCAAAGTAAATGACTGATTGATTGAACCTACTCTGGTGTTTTCCGTGGCCTACGACGTAGTAGTAATCAAACACAGCGGCCTTCACGCCATCGATTTGGCCGTAAATGGCGTTCTTAATCTTCTTGCTGTGGCCCTGGCTGAAGAGCGCAAACTGCTCCAGGTTGGGAATCCAGTTCAGCCCGGCAAGTTCACTAAACTGCCAGCCCAGCAGATTTGCGACGTTGACCATCAGTCGCGTCCGCTCCTGCTCGCGCTTGCTGTCAATAATAGTGGCAACGATGACCCAGCCAATCACTACGACCAGGAAGCCAAAGAAAAGGAGGGTGAGTAAGACTGCAGTGACTTGTCTGTCCACAGTTATTTAGTCGCGTCCTGTTTTTGGACTTCATTCGCCGCAATCGGCGCCATCAATTCGCCAACCAGCGCGGGTGCGCTTCAGTGTCAGCTTCAGTTTGATCGTATCGACCTCATTTCTGTCCAGCGCGACCAAAACCGTAGCGCGAGCTCCGCTGCTGCTTGCCAGTTCTGCCTTGAAGCTCTTTTCCCAGACCGGATTTACATCCTGCGAGCAAACGATGATGTCAGCTTCCATCTCTCGCACCAGGCGCGGTACGCGCCGAAGAAACTCCGGCGTCAGGTATTTGAGTGCCACGGTTCGGTTCTTGAGCGGATCGTAATCTTCCTTGTTAAGACGGTGGAGATACCACGCATAAAACCGGCTCACGGTTTCCTGCGGACCCGCAGCAGGTTGCGGCGCTTTTGCAGTTTGCCCCGAGGTTGCGGAAGCAGCGGCGACAACCAAAAAGGCTGCTAAGGTCAGGCGACGATGTCTCACTTAGTGTCCTCCCAGGAATCAGACCGTCGAGGTTTCCTTGTATTCGCCCCAAACTTTGCGAAACCTGTTACTGATTTCGCCCACGGTCGCATGCGCTTCAACGCATTCGAGAATGCACGGCACCAGATTTTCGGTGCCACCGGCTGCTTCTTCAAGTTTTGCCAGCGCGTTATCCGCGGCAACAGAATCTCTGCGGCTGCGTACGGCTCGCACCCGGTCAATCTGTTGTTGCTCGATTGCCGGATCGATGCGCAGTGTCGGGACCGGAGTTTTCTCTTTACTCTGAAAACGATTGACGCCGACAACTATCGCTTCTTCACTCTCGATCGCCTTCTGATAGCGGTAGGCTGATTCCTGAATTTCCTTCTGCACGTAGCCGGTCTCAATCGCGCGCAACATCCCGCCCAACGCGTCTATTCTCTCCAGATAGTTGCTGGCACGATCCTCAATCTCATCCGTCAAGTGCTCGATTGCATAAGAGCCGCCCAGTGGATCGGCAATATCGGCGACGCCAGATTCGTGCGCGATGACCTG
>JBOGOP010000153.1:0-12594 GCA_050747225.1 Pyrinomonadaceae bacterium | reverse complement strand
CGTGGCTGGCCCGTTCTACAACTCACTGCAGATCACAACGCTCAATGGTCGGCGCCCGAGGCGCTGGTAGAAATGCTCGCTGGCATTCAATGATCTGCGCTCCAGGACACGCCCGAAGAAAGGAGTCGTGAGCACCATTTCCAAAACGTCCTCTCGTTTTAGTACCGGCTTCGAGTTGTTCTTAATAAGCCTCGTAATTCTGTTTCTCGAACTGGCCTGTATTCGCTGGTTCCCAGCTCACGTCCTTTATCTCACCTTCTTTACCAACGTCGTGCTGCTGGCTTCGTTCCTCGGAATGTCAGTCGGGTGCCTGGCTGCCGGAGATCGACACAACTATTTAACCTGGACTCCGCTGCTGCTCGTCATTGCTTTAGCTACCGCGCACGGAGTCGAGATCAGCAGCGGTTCATTTATTAAGTTTGTTGACGTCGGTAATCAAACGTCGCCGCAACAGGTCTACTTCGGCACCGAATATCACAGCCAGGATCTGTCGCATTACGCCATTCCGGTGGAGTTGCTTTGTGGTTTCTTCTTCATCGTCATTGCCCTCGCGTTTATTGGTCCCGGCCAGGAACTCGGTCGGGCCCTTAAGCGGTGGCCCAACCGAGTGCAGGCGTACACCTTAAACATCGTCGGGAGCATCGCCGGGATTGTGCTATTTGCGGCTTGTTCCTGGCTCGAGTTGCCCTCGCTATGGTGGTTCCTATTAGTGGCTCTCGGACTGGGCTACTTTTATTTCATCTCGCCGCGGACTCGTTTTCAAAGAAGGCTACTCAGTTTAAGTCCCGTCAATGCCTTACTGCTCGTGTCGGTAGTTTGGTTGGCTGCCTTCGTGCCCGTTCACGACGATTACCTGGGCCAAAGCAAAGCTCGACAATTCTGGTCGCCGTATTACCGGATCGATTTCAAGCAGGAAGATTTGTCGCTTTCAGTAAACCTGATTTATCACCAGCAGATGGTCTCGCGTAGGGAAAACTTCCCGGCATATGCGCTGCCACACCTATTGAATCGAGATGCCGGCAGGCCGGCCTTTGGCGATGTGCTGATAATCGGAGCCGGTTCCGGAAATGATGTCAGCCGAGCGTTGGAATGGGGAGCTCAACACGTTGACGCGGTTGAAATCGATCCGGCGATAAATCGACTTGGTCGCCAGTATCATCCCGACCATCCGTATCAGGATCCGCGCGTAGAGATTCACCTTGACGATGGTCGAAACTTTTTGCGTTCGACGAATCGGAAATACGACTTGATCGTTTATGCGCTAGTCGACTCGCTCGTATTGCACAGCGGCTACAGCAATATTCGGCTCGAAAGTTTTTTGTTCACGCGGCAAGCATTCGAAGACGTACGTCGTCACTTAAAGCCGAACGGCAATTTCATCATCTATAACTACTTTCGGCAGGGATGGCTTGCCGTGCGCCTGCAAAAGGGGTTGGAAGAAGTATTCGGTGCGGGCAATCCTTTAGTGCTCACTCTGCCCTACCGAAAAATGATCGAGGCTGACCGAGCGACCTTTGGAGACTTCACGGTGTTCTTTGCCGGGTCGACAAGTGAACTGCGAAACGCGTTTACCCAGCGGCCTGACTATTGGCTCCGCGACGACGCCCCGCCTGGTCCTGCATCAGCGAACGGTTTTCAACAATCTGCGCCTGACACGAGCGCGACGGCAAACCTTTCGCCGGAGAACGCAACACCTGCCTCGTCTCACTGGCTGCACTTTGGTTTGGCCACCATCGCTCCTCCCGTAGGCGAACAACTGCGCACAGCCACCGACGACTGGCCCTTTCTATATCTGCGTAAGCCGATGATACCGACGCTCAGCTGGCGCGGAATGCTGGTTATGGGGAGCTGCGGCTTGCTGCTGATCTTTCTATTCCTGCGCCGCATAAGAAAAGCGGCAAATTTGGTTGGCGAGAATGACAGCAGAGACGGCGGCGAAGGTGGGGCGCTTAATGTTCAGCTTTTCTTTCTTGGCGCCGGATTCATGTTGGTCGAAACCAAGGCGGTGGTCACGATGGCCCTGCTGTTTGGTAGTACCTGGGTCGTGAATTCAGTGGTGTTCTTTGCCGTACTGGTGATGATCCTGCTGGCGAATCGTTGGACGATCAGGTTTCAACCAGAGCGGCTGTGGCCTTATTACGCTGGTCTACTGGCCACCCTGATCATGAACACAGTCGTCCCGCTCGATTTCTTTTTGGGAATGAATCGCAGCATTCAGGTGATCAGTTCCTGCTTGTTAGTCTTCGCGCCCATCCTGTTTGCCGGCGTCATATTTGCCGCCTCATTCAAACGGACTGCCCATCCCGATCGCGCCTTCGGAATCAATATCGCAGGGGCAATGGTTGGTGGACTGGCTGAGTACAGCTCGATGCTGCTGGGCTTTCAGTATGTGGTGCTGGTTGCGATTCTGTTCTACTTGCTTTCGGCGATCGGATTGAGGAGCAAGAAAGGTGAAGCGACTTCCGAGACTTCGGATGATCCATTGCCGGTAGAGGCATGAAAAACAAATCGTGGAATCTATCTTGAAGCGTCAGCGTAGAAACTGTTTTGCGCTCCAGTGGAGCGAGATGTTTATAGCAACGGGAACAACCCCACGATATCTTCGCTCCTATTGGAGCGAAATGTACGAAAGGAATTGTTGAACCTGGCCACGAAGCATTGCGCTCCTACAGAGCGCGGACTAATGGGGAACGTTAGAGCTATAAACATCTCGCTCCGCTGGAGCGAAAGCGGATCTCTGATCAATGGTTAAGCCCAACGCGAACGGAGCAGTAAACTTCAGACAAACAGGAGACGGCACTTGTGCCACATGTCCGGTTGGGCTAAGTCGGCCCGTCTTGCGATCCAGCTTGAACACCACGATGTTGTCGGATTTTTGATTCGCTGCCAGCAGAAAAGCTCCGGTGGGATCGATGCCAAAGTTACGAGGCGTACTGCCGCCCGTCAATTCGTGGCCAACGGCAGTAAGCGCGCCTCGCCCGTCAATCATAAAAATGGCGATGCTGTGGTGCCCGCGGTTCGAACTGTAAAGGAATCGCCCATCCGAAGAAACATGAATGTCGGCGCCAGAGTTCGCCCCCGTGAAACCCTCTGGCAGAGTAGTTAGAGTCTGCAGCTCTTTGAGACTTCCCTTCCTTTGATCCCGCGCAAATGCAGTTACTGTCGAAGTCAGTTCGTTAAGCACGAACATATATTTCCCGCTGGGATGAAACGCCAGGTGGCGTGGGCCGGATCCTGGCTTGACTGTCACCGAGGGCTGTTCACCTGCGCGCAGCTTTCCGCTTCGTGCATCGAAACGGAAGATCATGATCTTGTCTGTTCCGAGATCGCACGAGTATGCGAACCTGTTCGCTGCATCAAGCACGATGCAATGCGCATGGGGGCTCAGCTGATTCTCCGGGTGTACGCTGGAACCCTGGTACTGCTGCATGTCCGTGGCCGGTCCCAGGCGACCGTCGCGCTTTACCGGCAACACTGCCACGTTGCCGCCAAAGTAATTTGCCACCAAGGCAAACCTGCCGGCCGAATCGATCTCAACATAACAAGGCGCCCCACCCAGCGATGGTTGTTGATTCAGGAAACGCAGCTGCCCCGTTCGTTGATCAACTGCAAAGGCACTAACAGCGCCGCTTTTCTTCCCTTCGAAGTTCTCCAGCTCGTTGACGGCGTACAGAAAGCGCCGGCTGGGTGCGAGCGCAAGAAACGAAGGATCAACTACTCCTTTGGTAGTTGAGACATGACTCAACTCGCCCGAGGTGAGATTTAAGCTGTAAAGATAAATCCCCTCACTCTTGCCGCTAGTGTAAGTTCCCACGTAGACCAGCAGTTCTTTCGCAGGTTTAGGCTGAGCAATTGAAAGCTCTGGCAGTGCCAGCCCAAGCATGCCCATGCCGGCAACCTTCAGAAATTCTCGTCTCGCAGGACCGCTTTTAGTTTGATGGATCACTAGTTTGATCTTTTCTCCTCGGTAAGAGTCTTTTGAAACGCGTGAGACAATATAAGTTTTGCTTTCCTCACACAAGAAGCAAGGGTCTTAGGTGCTGGTTCAGTTTGTCAGAACTAATCTCATTGGCACCGTGGCTTCAGCCCGGTGAATTCCGTGCCCTGCACAATCCCTAAACCGTTTAAACGGTTTCGATTCCGAAGCCCCAGTGATCACCGGGCTAAAGCCACGGTGCTAATGAAAAGGTGCTTCAAGTTTCAACCTGCATCAGTACAGCTAAAGCGGTGTCGCGCTTCGCTTACCACCACCGCACAAAACCGATGCGTCTCTTGATGCTATGAAGCGATGCACGCTTGTACCTTCTGATAAACGCCGGAAACAATTTCCTCCGCGACAGTTTCACTCACCGCTTCCGCAGTAACACGAATGATCGGTTCGGTATTTGAACCTCTTACCAGCAACCAACCGTTCGGCAGATTCACTTTTACTCCGTCACGCAAATCCATCGGCTGCCCGGCAAACTCCTGACGAATCATTCTGAGCACCGCGGAGATCTTATCGGACGGACAAACTAGTTTCTCTTTGATCATGCTGAGCCGCGGCATCGTATCCAGTAGTTCGGTGATCGTCTGACGGGTTGCAGCAAGCAAGTGTAGTATGAGAGCCATGCCCACCAGGCTATCGCGCGCAAAGTTGATTTGTGGGTAGATAACCCCGCCGTTGCCTTCTCCGCCAATGACAGCGCCTTGTTTCTGCATCTCGTCAGTGACGTTAACCTCGCCTATCTTTGAAAGAAAAAGCTCGCAGCCAAAACGATTCACAACTTCCTGCAGCACCGACGTAGTCGACAGATTTGCGACCACCGGCCCCGGCGTCCGGCCCAGCACATAAGTCGCCGCCAGCACCAGGGTGTACTCTTCGCCAATCGGCACTCCCTGTTCGGAAACTATCGCCAGCCGATCGGCGTCCATGTCCTGAGCAAAGCCAACATCAGCATGGTGTTCCTTTACTGCGGCGCAGAGGTCGCCCAGGTTCTCCGCCACCGGTTCAGCGGGTCGAGGGAACGATCCGCTTGGAGTTACGTTGATCGAGATGACTTCCGCACCCAAAGCCTCGAGCAGTTTGGGCCCTACCAGCGAGCCCGCTCCATTGCAGGCATCAAGCACCACGCGAAGTTTTTTTGCAGCCGAAGGTATTGGTCCCAACGCTTCGAGGATCGTTTGAATGTGCAGATCAGTGGCTCCCGCAAGTTCGGCGACTTCCCTCATCTCCCCACCCGCGACTCTCGTGTATTCCCCCTGATGGTAGATATCCAGCAGCTCACGCGCTTGACCAGCATTCAGAAAAAAGCCGTTCCGACCAATAAACTTCAGCGCATTCCATTCGGCAGGATTATGACTCGCGGTAATTGCAATACCGCCATAGGCGCGATAGTGATTCACCATTAATTGAATCGTGGGAACGGGACACATGCCGATGTCGAGGATGCGGCAGCCACTTGATAGCAGACCGGCAATGACCGCCTGCTTCACCATTTCTCCGGAGGTGCGAGGGTCGCGCCCAATCACAATTGTGCGCGCGCCCACATAAGTGCCAAACGCCTGCGCAAAGCGCGTCAGCAAGCCAGGCGTTAGTGATTCGCCGATCACTCCACGGACGCCGGAGATGCTGATCTTCAATGTCGGTATCGCTCGCAACTCTATTCACCTATCACTTACTAATTCAATCGATCTCGTACCCAATTAAGCAGATTCTCAGCGCTACTCGTTTCTTCCGCTTCGACAATAATGCGAATCATGGATTCCGTATTCGATGCTCGGACGTGTATCCAACCCTTCGGTAGCACCACTCTAATTCCGTCTGTTGGATCGTAGGGCAAATGCTCGCGCTCAACCGCAACTCGAAAGTTCTGCAACAGTGAATAGAGCAGGTTCGGCTCGACGGTTACGTTTTGCTTCAACATCACTAACCTGGGAAGTTGCCGAACAACTTCAGAAACCGGACCTGCTGAATGCGCGAGCCCTTCGAGGACAAGGCCAACCGCGGCGGCACTATCATGAGTCAAATGCACTTCCGGAACGGTGATGCCGCCGCTACCTTCACCACCGAGAACGGCGCTGTGTTCCAGCATGCCTTCGGAAATGTAGCTCTGCCCGACCTGTGTGCGAACGACGGCGGAGGAATAGCGCGCAGCTATCTGCTCGATGGCTCCTGTGGTCGAAACATTCGTCACCACTGTGCCCGGTTTGCGCTCGAGGCGAAGCCGGGTTGCCACCGCCAGGGTTAACTCTTCGGAGAGTGGTTGGCCCAGCTCAGTCACAATCCCCAGCCGTTCGCCGTCGGCATCATGAGCAAAACCGATGTCAGCGTGGCCGGCCTTCACAATGGCGCTGAGTTGGGCCATCGTTTCGACGGTAGGCTCGGGCCGGTGCGGAAAGGTGCCCGCAGGATCGTCATTGATTGCCAGGACTTCACAGCCGAGTTCCGCCAGCCAGCGGGGAATGAGTCGGGCGCAAGCGCCGTTGCAACAATCAACCGCGACCTTTAACCGCCGGGCTTTTATCGCCGCCGAGTCAAACGCACCCTTCAACAATTCAACGTGATGCTCAATTGGATCTTGCTGCTGTACAACTGAATGGATCTGATCCCACTTAGCCTTCGCAAACTCTCCCTGGTGGAAGATATCCAGCAGCTCTTCGCTTTGCACCGGGTTCAAATAAAGGCCATCGCCACGGACAAACTTCAGAGCATTCCAGTGTGCCGGATTGTGCCCGGCGGTGACAGCAATACCGCCATCGGCCTTAAGCCAGGTCACCGCCAGCTGCAGACTCGGTGTCGGGCAAATACCCAGATCGAACACCTCGCAACCAGCTGCCAGCAGTCCCGCTACTACTGCCGAGCGGACCATGGGCCCAGAGGCGCGCGTATCTCGACAAACAAGAATGCGTCCGCCATCCAGGTAGGTTCCGAAAGCCTGCGAGAATCCCACCGCTATCTCGGGCGTGAACGTTTCCCCGACGATGCCGCGCACTCCGGTGATGCCGATTTTTAATGGTTTCATTTCTTAGACAAAAATTTGACCAGTGATAAACGACATCATACAATTTGCCGAATCCACAAACGAAGGAGCTTCCTGCACGTCGCATTTAGCCTAAGTGCTGCGACAGCAATGTGCAGACTAACACAACCATGCGAAATCCCAGTTCGGTGATTGTTGCGCTGTCGCTTCTCATCTTCAACGTAACTCCCAACCTCGGTCAAACACGTGCTCCCGCTCCAGCGGACGTTGAGCGGCGCGTCGATTCTCTACTCAGCCAGATGACGCTTGAAGAGAAGATCGACTTACTCGGCGGAGTCGACTTTTTTTTCGTTCGCCCCATCCCGCGAATCGGTTTTCCCAAGCTAAAGATGGCCGATGGCCCAATCGGCGTTCGCAACTATGGGCCTGCTACGGTCATGGCCGGAGGCGTTGGCTTGGCGGCGACCTGGAATGAAACCCTGGCCGTACGTGTTGGCACGGAGATCGCCCGAGATGCGCGGGCCAAAGGGGTTCATTTCCTACTGGGACCTGGGGTGAACATATATCGTGCGCCTATGAATGGGCGAAACTTTGAATACTTCGGTGAGGATCCTTACCTGGCTTCGCGTATGGCAGTCGGATATATCAAAGGCGTGCAGAGCCAGGGCGTCAGCGCCACCGTCAAACACTTCATGGGAAACAACTCAGAGTTTGACCGGCACAAGACGGACACCATTGTTGATGAACGCACGATGCGCGAGATTTATCTCCCGGCGTTTGAAGCGGCTGTTAAGGAAGCACAGGTGGGCGCCATCATGGACTCTTACAACCTCACTAACGGCGTACACCTGACCCAGAATGGATACTTGAACACGGACGTCGCCAAAAAAGAGTGGGGCTTTCGCGGGATCATGATGTCTGACTGGTCTTCAACCTACGACGGCGTGGCGGCGGCAAACGGTGGCTTGGATTTGGAGATGCCCTCCGGCGCTTACCTGAACCGCAAGGTGCTGCTACCCGCTATTGAGCAGGGCAAAGTCAGTGTCGCTACGATCGATGACAAGGTGCGTCGCATCCTTCGCACCGCAATTCAATTCGGCTGGCTGGACCGCGAGCAGACTGACTCTTCCATTCCGCGTCTTAATCAGCAGGGCCGAGCGACGGCGCTCCAGGCCGCTAGCGAAGCGATGGTGCTGTTGAAGAACGACCGCAATCTCTTGCCGTTGAGCAAGTCGAAGATCAAATCCCTCGCCATCATTGGCCCAGGCGCGTATCCGGCTGTGCCTGTTGGCGGCGGCAGCGGCCAGGCAGAACCCTTTGTCGCGAAGAGTTACCTCGAGGGACTGAGCAATTACCTGGCGACGTCAGCACCCGTGTTCTACGACCGCGGCATACCTTCCTTGAGCGAGATGGCCGACGCGACCAATTTCACAACAGCGGAGACTGGTGGCCAGCCAGGCCTGCGCGCCGAATATTTCAGCAAAGCCGATCTTGAGGGAACTCCGGTGCTGACTCGTAACGAAGGTCACATCAACTTTGGCCCGCCGGCAGCCGCCGTCGCCTCGCAGTCAGCGCGTCTCCCGGAGAACACTCTCTCTTCGCGCTGGACCGGATACTACGTTGCGCCCGGGGCCGGCTCCTACGACATCTTTATCCAATCAACCGGTGAGGATGGAGGCTATTACCGTCTTTACCTTGATGACAAACCGGTACTGGACAATTGGACCACAACGAAGGAGATTACCGGTTACGCCACACTTCCGTTGGATACGAAACCGCATAAAGTAGTGCTTGAGCATCACGGACGTTCCGCATGGCTGGGAGGAAAATTTCGCCTTGGAATCGTCCGACACGGCAGCTTCGTCCGCGAAGAAGCGAAGAAGCTCGCTGCAAAAGCGGACGTAGTTGTAATCGCTGCCGGCTTCGATCCGGAAACTGAAAGTGAAGGCGCAGACAGAACGTTTCGCCTTCCGCCTGGACAAGATGAGTTGATTAAGGAAATCGCCGCCGCAAACAAAAACACGGTCGTTGTCATTACTTCGGGAGGCAGCGTGGACACAACTTCATGGCTCGATCGCGTTCCCGCTTTGGTCGAGGCATGGTATCCGGGACAAGAGGGTGGCGTTGCATTGGCTGCGATCCTTTTCGGTGACGTGAACCCGTCGGGCCGATTGCCGATCACCTTCGAGCGACGCTGGGAAGAGAATCCTGTCCACGACAACTACTATCCAGACCCGGGCACGGACCGCGTCGTCTATAAAGAAGGAGTGTTCGTCGGATATCGGGGCTATGAGAAGAACAACACGAAGCCTCTCTTCCCGTTCGGCTACGGCCTTTCATATACCACTTTCAAGTACAGCAACCTGGTTGTCAGACCCGTCTCAATCGCAGGGGGAAAAGGTGACCCACGCTATGAAGTTTCGTTTGATGTAACGAACACGGGCACCCGCGAAGGCGCAGAGGTTGCGCAACTATATGTTGGAGAAACGCATGCAAAAGTGGCGCGTCCGGCAAAGGAGCTGAAAGGTTTTTGGAAGGGGCGTCTCCAACCAGGAAAGACCGAGCGAGTGACTATTCCACTCGACAGTCGCTCGTTCTCTTATTACGACGTTAACGGAAAGCAATGGCGAGCCGATCCGGGAGAATATGAGGTACTCGTTGGTCGCTCGTCTGAACAGATCGAACTACGCGGCAAGATAACCCTGAATAATTAGCCGCGGGTTTACGCAGATAAACGCGGATCAGAGCAAACAAATAATCGATAGAAGGTAAGAGAAGTCTTTTATGATTCCGACTTGAATCCGTTCCTGGCCTTGTCTGATTCGCGTTTATCCGTGTAGATCCGCGGCTGACTATCTGCGAGCCCTCCGGGCTCAATGTCTAGCGATACTCAGCGGAACCGTGACAGCCGAACTATTCCATCCTTCGACAGCAAGAAACGCTTGCGCTGCGCCCAGATCTCTTCGCTTGTAAGTTCCCGTGATCTCCCTACGTTCACCCGGCATCAATGAAAAATAGTTATCCTGCCAAATGATGGGCAATACATCCCCGCCATTGCGGCCTTTCTTAATTTGTAGCCGAACGAAGAACGCCAGGTTCCGAGTAGGATTCGACACCGTTACGCGAGCGATTTCATTTTCTCCACGACGCTCGGTGTTACCCCCAACGGATAACTTTACCTGAGGGAGTTTTTCAAGTTGCGTCATGTCGGCATACGAGCTGACCGGCGTGTAGTACCACTCGGCCTTTTTCGGATCGAGGACATCGTCTTTCGTCGACAGCCAGTAGAAGTTTGAACTGATGGTCTGACCCGTGGCGTCCTGCAATGTCAGCCGAACAAAATAGGTAACCGACAAATCCGCTAGCTCGGGAATTGCAAAAGCATTGAAGTTACTATCGGCTGCCAGATCCAAACTGGTTGTCCTGGAAAACTTCTCCGCGAGGTTCAGGTCATAGACTTGCGCCGTCAGCTTCAAGTTTCGTCGCGGTTGCGAGGTGGTATTCACAACCACCACACTCTTGTCGCCGTAGGAATACTGCACGTGCACAGGCTCGCAGGCCTTCTTCGTTCCGTAATAACCGCCGGCGGGCATCAGGTAGTAGTCATAGAGGTGCCAAATCAGCCCAGGCCAGGCATTGTTCAGCATCCATTGAATCACCCCGGTGGCTGAATACCTGTTGCCGGCATACGCTTCAAACATCGCCCGTTGGCCTTCATAAGTCATCAATTGCGACTTCATCGCGTAATCCTGCACATCTTTGGCTGGACCGTGACGGCCGTTCAGTGCTGCTGTAAAAACATTCAGATTCTTAAACTCGCCGCCACCGGCGTGATAGTTCCAATACTCGTCGATGGGCCACAGATGCTCTTTCGGAATCATCCGCTGCAAGCTTTCGAGAGGAGGCACAGCCGGTCCCGGACTAATCTCGGTTGCGAAACCATGGGCGCCTCCTGCATTCTTATCGAGCAGCCAATATGTTGCCGGCACCCATTCGTATGGTCCCTCCATTTTCACCCCGCTGGCGCCGGTCAATTCCGCGGGCTTGGCAGTTGCTGATGAGAGATACGGGTTAGGCCATTGATATTTATTGAGGACGTCTACGTACATCTGTTCGACATCGGTAGGTGGCGGATTGTCGCTGCCGTTCAACCAAACCAGCACGCTCGGATGATTTCTCAAGAGTCTGATTTGATCGGCTTGCGATTTCGCGGCAATGTCGTAGTCCTCCTTGTCCCAGACGGGCCCTTCCTTGTAATCATCGCGATGCCGCCAGTGCTCCCAATGGGAACAACAGCACCAGCCAGCCATGATCAGGATTCCATACTCGTCAGCCAAATCATAAAAATAGTCAGGTTGGAGTTGGCCTTCCAGGCGAATCGTGTTCAAGTTCATATCTTTGACGTACTCAAACTCCGTTCGCAGTCTCTCCGGGTTAAAGCGAAGAAACATATCCGACGCCCAGCCACCGCCACGAACAAGAACATTTCGACCGTTGACTTTGAAAACGCGGTGATTCTCGTTGTTCATTTCTGAGGACGTCTCGCGAATTCCAAAGCGCGAGTTTTTTCTGTCAGACACTTTGCCGGCGACTTCCAACTCCATCCGTAGATCGTAAAGATTCTGCGCCCCAAGGTGCACAGGCCACCAAACGCGCGGGTGAGTGAAATTGAGCTGAGTGAACTGATCAGGCGTGAACGAGACGGACTTCGTCTCTCCTGCGCCCAGCTTTATTTTTTGCGAGAAGCGAATTCCTTCAATGCGACCTCTCAACGTGGCGTCCACTTCGCGGTCGGACTCGTTACTTATCTCAGCGTTGACTGTCAGATGTGCGGTCTCAAGTGACGGCAAATCGAAATGGGTGATTACCTGCGGATACCGCAGCGTGAGCGGACCGCTGCTGGTTAGGTAAACCTCGCGAAAGATTCCCATGTTTTTGTCCGGCGGCATCGGGTTCCAATCCACCCAGGTCCAGCCGAGATCATCGGGTAGTTGCGGAAACACCTCGATCGCCAAAGTATTCAGCCCTCCGGCACGCACCGCGTCACGGATATTCAGTTCATGCAGCCGAAAGGTGCCGGCGATTTCATCCGAGTTCGCAATCTGTTTGCCGTTTAGCCAGATGTTTGCCCGGAAATTAATACCATCCAAATGCAGCCAGATGTTCTCCGCACGATAGCCCGCCGGCAGATGAAACTCTGTTCGGTACCACCATGAAGATCGAAACGGGCTGTCTTCCGGCATGGGTTGGAGCGAAAAGTTTGAACCGATGGGATAGCTGCAACCGGGTATCAGTCGCAGGTTCATGCCTACGAATGGGTCGGGATAAACTTTGTTATCGACCAGAGTACCAACGACTGTTGAAGGAACCGTGGCCGGATACCAGTTCTTTGGCTGGAACTGATTTTGGGAAATCTTATCGCCTTTCTCGGTGACTTTCGCAGACGATTGAAGAGTCCAACCTTTCCGCAAGAAGAGTTTTGCGGACGGCGGTGATGGAGGTTGGACCCGGGGCTGGGCAAATCCTGCACAGCCCAAAAGCCAAATCGTGGTTACGAAGGTGAGGAGACGGAACGGAACTCGGGAAGAGTCTAGAAAAACCGATTTCATTAATCCGCGGAGCGGGCGACAGC
>JBOGOP010000152.1:0-12651 GCA_050747225.1 Pyrinomonadaceae bacterium | reverse complement strand
TATCGAGATAGATGGGAAACACCATTGGTTCTGAGTCGCGCACCAGCTGCAGCAGTTGATCGAAGCTGGTCTGGGAACCATCACCAAAAACATCAGGCAAGGCGTTATCTACTCCGTCAGTCATGATGACTACCGCGCTGCGCCGCAACGAGTTGCCGGAAGCATTGAGGACTGCCAGAACATAATGCAACGAGTCCCAAAACTTTGTTCCGCCTTGCGGCTTTTCGATATCGTCGATCTCCTTTCGAAGTAGTTGACGATCCTGCGTAAGCGGACAGACAACCTGGGCGATGTCAGTAAAGGTCACTACTGATACGCGATCAATCGGACGCGTGGCATCAACGAATCGCCTGGCTGACTGTCTGATGAGCTTGAGCTTATTGTTGGTTGAGCCTGATAAGTCGAGCAGCAATACCAGGTCGAAGGGTGTGTCTGCAGCTGCAAAAAAGGCAATGTCCTGCGGCTTTCCGTCTTCCAGCACCACAAAATCCTTCTGCTGCAGTTCCGTCGAGGGATTCTGAGGATTCAAACTAACTACGCTGACTTTGAGATCAACCAGGTCAGAATCGACACGTATTGTTTCAACCGGTTCGGGCGATTGGCATAAGCAGGCCACCGGGATGAATAGCGAGAACAGCAGACCGAGAATCCTGGTTCGCAGTAGGTTCATTTGAACTGCTGAAGACCACTCAATTCGCATAGTAGCCACGTTTGCCGCGCGCAATCGCTGAGGGACGAGAAACGACGTTTACCCGTATCGCTCGCCACTTGCCGTCTCGAGTTTTATCCGAAGGACGGTAAGCGAGACTGTAGAGAGTTCCCAGGTCGGCGACGACGCGTTCATAGGCGCCGGCCAGGTCTTCAAGTCGTTCGACTTCGTAAAACACTCCACCGCCCATATCTGCCACTTCCTTCATGCGGTCGTGGCCTGCATCGAAGGCTTCAGGCTGCGTATCCAACGGACTTAAGGACTCGTATTCGGTGTTAAGCCAAAGCGTATATACCACGCCGTCAAACTCACTAACGCGACTGAGCAAATCCTTGTAAGAAAGCTTTGAGCCGTCTCCCTGAACGCCCTCGATATTTCCGTCGAGACCGTCACTCATCAAAATGATTGCAGTGCGACGCCGATTCTTGGCGTCCTTTTGCGACTGGGTCACCGCAACGTCCATCGCGTCGTAAAGTTTTGTATCGCCCGGAGCAGTGTCCATGGCGCTTATTCGCTCGTGAAGACTTTGCCGATCAAGCGTCAGCGGAGAAACAACCTTTGCCTCACGGGCAAACGTGATCACGCCGATGCGATCTGAAGGACGAGCTGCGTCGACGAAGCGCAACGCGGCCGCGCGAATCAGAGCAAGAACGTCGCGAGTAGAGCCTGACAGATCGATTACAAGTAATAGATCAAACGGTGCTGACGAAGAATCAAACTGAAGGATTTGCTGCGGAGCGCCATTTTCATAAAGTTTGAAATCAGATTGTGTCAGCCCAACCACGCCACGATTAGTGTCTCTATCGATCACACTTAGGTTGAGCGTTGCCAATTGAGAATCGACGCGAACGACGTCACCTTCGTCTACGTCCTGGGTATCTAATGAAGGAGCGGGAGTGCCGGCTGCTTTTGTAGGAACTTCCGACATCGCAGGCTCAAGCGACTTCCTGACTGTTGGTTCGGCTCCGGTCACGTCACGCGAACCGCTCGTCATCGAAAGCGTGATATTCCCCGATTCGGAGTTAAGCCGCAATGTTCGCCCCCCGTTGCCAAGTCGTGTTTGGAGAACATGACCGTTTTCACTCAGCGACTGCGACAGGTCAGACCTAACTGATCCCCTAGTGGCTCGAGCGGTGATCTCCGCGTTGACTGACTCCGGAAGTTCAACTTTCAGGTCACCGGCGAAAGACTTGACTGTTGCAGCCGACGGAAGGCCCCGCAGAGAAATCTGCCCGCTGCCGGTTTCGATTTCGACTCTCGCGCTTTCCGGAAACTTTACGCTGAGGTCGATGGGAGCGACCGGGACGCCGGGCCTGCGCTTCACGCGAATAACAAAGCCCTGGTTTCCATTCTCAATGACTACGGAAGAGAGCCTTGACCTGCCTGCCTCTCCATTCGCAGTGATGTATATATATTTTTGACTCCAGCTTTCGGCCGCGACGCTGCCAAGCTCGTTTTCAATCCGCAGCTGGCCACTGGGAGGAAACTCCATCTGCAAACCCTGGGATGTGGCGTCGCTTCCAGTTTGAGCCAAGCTGCTGACTGCTAGAAGTGTGGAAAGGAAGAGGGTTGCGATTACGCGTTTGAGTGGGCACAGGAACATGGTGAAATTCGCAAAAATGGACTTGAAATTCTAGGGAGAGCGCCCGGGGAGACGTGCCAATCCTACCTTAGAAATTTGCCGGGGTGGTAGCGCAGGATTATCTCTCAATCATATCAAGCATCGAGTCGTCGTCCTCTGCCGTAGTTTCCTCTACCGGCACGAGCGCTTCACCGCCCAGGTCTCCCAGGCGCAACAGCAGGTTCCCAGCGTTCGTGGCATAAGGCAGGGCGGCTTCCTGGGTCAAGACACCGCTACGAACCATCTTTTCGATGACGCCGTCGAACGTTTGCATACCATCCTGATCACCCTGCTCCATCGCGTCGACGAGCGACTTGCCTTCCGACTCGCCTTTCTCAATATATTCACGAGTACGCATCGTTGACTTAAGTATTTCGATGGCGGCAATTCGACCTTTCCCGTCGGGCCGAGGAATCAGGCGCTGCGAAACAATGTAGCGGAACGACTGCGCAATCCGGGTTCGTATCACTCGCTCTTCGTTCTTGGGAAACACGCCAATAATTCGGTCTATGGTCTTTGCAGCATCAATCGTATGCAGTGTCGACAAAACCAGGTGACCCGTTTCGGCGGCTTCGAGGGCGACTTCAATCGTTTCCTTGTCGCGCATTTCGCCCACCAGAATAACTTTGGGAGCCTGGCGAAGCGCGGCACGCAGGGCAATCGCGAAGCTTGGCGTGTCTGAATGAAGCTCTCGTTGGTGAATCGTGCACATCTTATGACTATGGAGAAACTCGATTGGATCTTCGATGGTTACGACATGGAACGCCTGGGTTTCATTGATCAGATCGATAATAGCAGCGAGAGTCGAACTCTTCCCACTCCCGGTCGGACCAGTGACGAGTACGATCCCGTTCTTGATATCGACGATCTCCTTCAACTGGACGGGCAAATTAAAGTCGTTGAAGTTTGGCGGGTTCGTAGGAATCACGCGCATGACGATGGCATAGCTGCCGCGTTGCTTAAATATGTTCACGCGGAACCGAGCTTCCCCGGGAACACTAAACGAAAGGTCCGCCGAGCCGCTTTTTTCCAAACTTTCGTTTGCGCTGACATGGTTGCCGATAATTACTTTCGCCATGCCGCCGGTATGTGCGGGCGTAAGTTTTTCCAGCCCGGGAAAACGGACGGGTATCAGTTTTCCCGCCAGTTCCACTTGCGGCGGCCGGCCCGGTGAAAAAAGCAAGTCGCTGACTTTGTCGGAAGCTTTCAACATTTGCCGTAAGACGGCCATGAAGTTAAGCACAGGAGGCGTGTTAGCGGGAGCGTCTGAGGTGATTGGGTTACTCATTTTCTATTTGGAACTTTTCCTGTTTCGCTACGTCCAAAGGTTGGAGCCGCACGTATATTAAATTAGTTTGACCGAACGAACGCGAGGTGCGTCGCGTACATCAAAGCATCGACAGTAATGCAGCTCATGAAAGCTGCAGACTCAAACTTTGCGAAGGAGGCGTTAAGAACATGGCAACCTACAGAGACCCTATTAGTTGCTTTGCACCACTTGAAGTGCTCGAGCGCCTGCTGGAAATTCGCGCTGAAGCGGGCTTCGCTCCCGCCGTTTATCTCCTTTCGCCCGATGACCTGGCAGACTATCTCGATGCGTTTGGCTTCGACGTCTACGCATTTTCAGAAGCGGAGACCAGGTTTCACTTCGGAGACTATCGCGCTCCCATGGCGCCGGGCGGTGATCACGCTCACAGTTCTGTAACGGCACATTAGAATAGTCGGCAGTGGGCAGTTTCAGAATTAGCGCTTTGCTGCCGACTCCTATTCCGTCCGTCCACTTCGCCTACCGCACACCGCCCACTCTCCCGCTCATAGAGCCTTGATTACAAAGAACGTAACATCGTCAGTCGCGCCGCGCCCGTCAGTCCATTCAAGCACCTCTGTGTGCACCGCCGTAATGAGCTCGCGCGCGCCAAGTTGGCGATTAGTCTTAACAGCTTGTGCCAGACGGTCGCGTCCAAATTCTTCACCCTGCGGGTTCTGCGCCTCGGTGACACCGTCTGTATAAAGCATAAGCACGTCGTCGGGCTCAGTTGTCAGGTAATATTCATGATAACGAGTGTCTCTAAACATTCCCAGCGGTATGCTGCCCCGATCGATAAACTTGAAATCGCCATTTTGTTTCAACAGAATCGGAGGATTGTGGCCCGCGTTTGTGTAGGTAAGAGTTTTGTTCGTGACATCGAGAATGCCGTAGAAAGCAGTTACAAATTGATTGCGCTCGATTGATTCCCAAAGCAGGTAGTTTACCTTCGCCATCGAAACATGCGGCGAATAACCGATGTGTGTAGCCGCCCGCAGGCTGGCGCGCAGAAACGCCATTAACAAAGCCGCCGGAACTCCCTTTCCGGAAACGTCAGCGATGACCAACCCTATTTGATCGTCGTAGATTTGAACCCAATCGTAGTAGTCGCCTGAGACTTCTTCTGTGGGAAAGTTATAGGCGCTGATATCGTAACCCTCAAGTTGCGGGTCTCGGGCTGGTAGCAGTTCCAACTGGACCTGACGCGCGACTTCAAGCTGCCCTTCCAGGCGTTTCTTTTCAATTAGCTGCTCATGAAGCATCACCTTCTCGATAATGATGGCTACCTGCGATGCCAGCAGACCGAGTACTTGAAGGTCGTCGTCCGAGTATGCGTTAAGTTCGTCGCTCTCAAGATCAAAGACGCCAATTACCTCAGTATTGGAGATTATTGGCGCTACCATCTCTGAACGCGTCTCACTACGCGCATTAATGTAGTTCGGATTCTTACGCACGTCGTGAGAAGTAATTGGTTCCGCGGTCAGCGCGACCTGTCCAATCAGTCCTTCGCCAAGTTTGAGGTGAAGGTTCGTCAATTCATCGATGTCATACCCTCTGACTGATTCCGCCTGAAACACGCAGGGCTCTTCGCCCTCGGCAACTGCGCTCTTGTCAGCACACTTGACGAGGAAAATGCCGGCGGCATCATAAGGAATCAGAGAATCGAGAGTGTCCATTACCAGGTTGAGAACTTCCTGCAAGTCGAGTGAACGACTGATCTTCTTCGTGATGTCGAGCAACATGCGCAGCTTGTCTGTGGTGGTCAGACCCGGCAAAGGTAGCTCTTTTGTTTGTTCACTCATGAATTGAGACGCCGCTCATCAGAGTCGGTAGAACGAGCCTGGAAACAAAAACGGATTATAAGCGTTGATTGCCCGAGTAGGACAGGCATTCCTGCCTGTCCGAGTTTTGCCTGATCACCACAGACATTCGGCACTTATGTCTTCCGAGCCGGGACAGGCAGGAATGCCTGTCCTACTCTGAATGCGCGCTGCGGTAGGCTCTCCATAGTCGTGTGACTTTCAGCCTGTATTCCACGAGTTCGCGGCTAACGTGAAAATGTTTAGCGATCTGCTGAGAAGTTTGACCCTCGAGCAGGAATCTCCTCAAAGCAGAGAAAGGAACAAGGGCCGCGGCCCCGGTAGCATAGGCGGCTTCTTCGTCTGTCTTTCGATACTCTCGCGAAATGGTCCGGCCGCTTTTGGTTTCAGCTACTACTTTTAAGCGGCTTGGCTGATGACCCAAAAAAACGTGAGACACCTCCTCCATGAGAGTAGCGTTTGTTCTCATGCGCCCGTGATTGGGATTGAGTATGACAATTCTGCGGCCGTCAGGCAGCGGAAGAGAACAGGCGCCTCCCGACCATTTTTCTGAAGCCTCACCCAGGAGATGTTCGCGCACGTCAGGGCTGAGTCCCTTAATTTGGTCAAAGTTGACTACCAGCAGGTTGGCAAACTTCGCGAGACGAAAGGGATCGAGCGGCACATCGGGCCGCACCTCTCCGAAATCGCGAAAGCCCAAAGCATACAATTCAAATTGCCGCCACTTTTCCCCCGGCGGTAACTCGTAATCGGTCATGTGTGGATTATAGCTTGAGGCGACGAAGGCTCAGCGACGTTTGCGAGGCGGAGCGCCCGCTTCGTTTCGGCTAAACTGCGAATAGGCGACGCGAAACAGTTGCGACAGCGCATCAGCGGTTTCGGGCGAGAGATTACGGTCGGCACGCAGATGGGCCTCCACTATTTCCGGCGTAGACTCGTGCGGATAGTAAACAACGGCCTTTGCGGCGTTGACGTCCTCGCGGCCGCGAGTAAGGATGCGTTCGAGCGGCACGTCAAGCCAGGTCGTTAGTCGAGCAATGTTATCGGCATCGGGCTTCCCCGTTCCGTTTTCAATACGAGACAGAGTTGACGCTGAGACATTGGTCTGGTCGGCGACGTCGCGCAAACTGAGACCCAGTTCCTCGCGTCGCCGTCGAATTGCTCGGCCGAGTTCTTCAGTGTTGATTAGCGATTTTGCGGTCCGCGGCATCAGCATCAACCTCACTTCCGGTTGGCACAATACCACAGTTCGGGTTTTAGGCGCAAGACTCTGTTTTACGGCTGAAACAAATGTAGGGCAGGCATTCCTGCCTGTCCAGGCGTTTTCGAAAGGGTGAACGATTGTAGAGCGGGAAAGAGGACAAACAGGAATGTCTGTCCTACGGTTGCACCTGATGCTTCGTTGCCGACATTGCGAGGTCGCGGGCCTGCGGCAGGACATCCACAGCCTTGGCAACTTGCTGGTCGTCGGTTGTGATAGGCACGCGCTCAGCCGCCACTCTACCGTAAGCGGCGGTGACGATGTTGAAGCGCAACTGAAGTTCAACAAACGGGCGATTATGATCAATCAGCGGCGTCAGGCTCTTAAAGCTTGGATCGCCCGCAACGAATTCCTTAAACGCTTTGAAGACAGCATCTGAAACGGGAAAATCGGACGGCCGCAATTCATGATCGTAGTCGATGCTGCCGGCCACCCTGTAAGCCGGAAGCCCGGCGATGCGTTCGTTCACCAAATCGCGCGCAAAAGCGAACAGCGGGCTTAACAAGCGTCGCTGTGCCACACTAAATGTTCTGGGTTTCACGCTTTCATCCGGAGCGATGCCGCCGCCGCCGTAAACTGTCCTGCCGGTGTCCGTTTTTTTCTCGGGTCCGACCGGCCTGGCATCGTCCTGTTTGGGGTCAAGGCGTTTTGAACCGCCATGTGTGTAGTAGTCGTAAAGACCGCCGTCCGAGTAGTCGCGCTGAATCAAGCGGCCGGAGGGCGTGTAGTATTTTGCTGAAGTCAACGTTAGTCCGGTGCCGTAGTAGAGCGGGATAATGCTTTGCACCAGACCTTTTCCAAAGCTGGTTTGACCGACAATCAAAGCGCGATCGTGATCCTGCATTGCCCCGGCGACGATTTCCGAAGCTGAGGCGGTGTTTTCGTTAACCAAGATCACGAGTGGAATTGGATCGGGCGACTTGTTTTCCGATTCATAGGTGTTATCCCGCAGTCCGTTTCTGCCCTTCTGAGTAAGAATCAGTTGACCATAAGGCAGGAAAACTTCAGCGACGTGAATCGCCTGATCCAAAAAGCCACCGGGATTGTTTCGTAGATCCAAAACCAGCGAGTTTGCGCCCCTGGCATGGAGCGCTTGCAGAGCATCCCGCAGTTCTTCTGTCGTCGAGTAGTTGAATCCTCGCGTCATGTCGATATATCCAACGCCGGGCCTGAGCATGTAAGCGTCCGGAATTGAAGGCTGCGGCACCGCGTCCCGAGTAATCTCCACGACTTGAACTCGCTTGTCTGCGGCGCGTTCGATAGTGATCTTCACAACTGAACCTTTCGGTCCACGAATCTTGTCGCGCACGTCCAACGACGTCTTACCGGTCATCGTGACGCCGTCAACGGCAACTATTCGATCTGCAAAGCGCAATCCGGCCCGCGACGCCGGCGAGTTTTCAAACGTCGCAGTGATGAATGTATCGGGATGCTCTCCTAATAAATAATTCTGAATTGAGGCGCCGATGCCGAAATATTCTGAACGCTGGTCGGTTTTTAGTTCTTCATACTCTTCTCGATCGTAAAAATTTGAGTGCGGATCGAGCGAACGCAGCATGCCAATGATCGACGACTTGTATGCTGAGTTATAATCCAGCTTTTTCCCTTCTACATAGTTTTCCTCGATTAGCCGAAGAGCTTCATCAAAATCTCTCTCGATCAGCGGGATCATAGTTGAATTACGCACGATGCGACGGCTCGGCGCGGTTGAACCCGAGGAGACCCGCCCGCTAGACGTGCTTCCGGTCGCCGGCTGGTTTTTTTCCTGGGCAAAAACGAAGGGTTGAATACCAAGTGTGAGTGTGCAGAGCGCAACCAACGCGAGCGAGAATATCTTTTTCACTGCAGAACCTCTTAAGCCTACGAGATGATGACCGGCACGAAAATCCGACTGCCGTTGGACAGCCCAAATACTAGCCAATGCCATACAACTGAGCAAGGCCATCTGCTCTGATGTCGACGAACCTGAAGAACCACGCGCGAAGTGTGCTGGCTTGACGGCCCTTGAAGGGCATCCGTAGAATGAACTAAACCGAGATCAAGAACGTACTTAGAGAAGAAGTTGCAGAGATTGGTCGAAGGAGTTTTTCAAAAATGAGCAAAGCATATCAAAACAGTCCTTATCAGAAGGAAGAAGCGAACACCACTGGAACCGTTGACGACTTGATGCTCAGGGACGACGAAGCTGAAGCTGATTCCGAAGACAGGAGCCGCGCCGCATCGTCAGTCAGGGACATCGCATCGCGAATCCCGGAATCGTTAAGCGCTATCGGACGCGACATCAGTCGCACCATAGAACGGGCGATATCGGCCAAGGATGATTACGTCGTGGCCGTTAAGGTTTCGCCGGCGGCTCAGGAGAAAGTCGACCAACTCGTGGCGGCGGGAATTTTTCGTAACCGCGCCGAGGCTGCCGGCTTTTTGGTTGAAGAAGGAATAAAAACGCAGGCGGCGCTTTTTGAGCGCGTGCAACAAAAGCTTGCCGAAATTGAACGCTTGCGCGCAGAGTTGCGAGGCATGGTCAACGAACGACCGGCCTGAGCGGCAAAACCCGGCCCCCTTGTTATCCCAAAAGCTGAGCGTGCTACTCCCACCGAAGGAGAAGCACGCCCAGCCAGAAGCTCTCATGAATCGAGATCAAAGTGGCCGAAAGACCAAAACTTTCACCAACCCCCATCCAACAATTTACTCTAGCTAACGGTCTTCGCGTGGTCTTGTGTGAAGACCATGCCGTACCAGTTGTGTCCGCAGCGCTTTATTACGATGTCGGGTCTCGTAATGAAAGAGTAGGACGCACCGGCTTTGCTCATCTTTTCGAGCACATGATGTTTCAGGGATCTGAAAACGTTCCCAAAGCCGCGCACTTTCAACACATCTTCAATGCCGGCGGCACAATGAATGGCACGACTTCAACTGAGCGCACCAATTACTACGAGACGCTGCCTGCCAGTCATCTACCGCTCGCGCTTTGGCTTGAAAGCGATCGGATGCGTTCGCTGAAGGTTACCCAGGACAATCTGGACAATCAGCGTAACGCCGTACAGGAAGAGAAGCGATTGCGCTATGACAATCAACCTTACGTCAACGCCTTCCTGCGAATTAATGAACTGATTTTCAAGAACCCGGCGAATGCGCATTCTACGATCGGTTCGATGGAGGACCTTGACGCCGCCACCATCGAAGACGTGCAGGAGTTTTTCCGCATTTATTACGCACCAAATAACGCCGTGCTTGCGATTGTCGGCGATTTCGAAGCTGGTGAAGCAATTGAGCTGGTGCGAAAATATTTTGAAGGAATTCCCAGCCAGGCGCCGCCTCCTTCCGTCGATGTGAGCGAACCGGAAGACGTGGCGCAGAGCCAGGAAGTTTTCAACGACAAGCTTGCTCCGGCGCCTGCGTTTGTGCTTGGCTGGAAAATTCCTCCTCGCCGTACGCCCGACTTTTATGCGCTTTCACTCGCAGCCGATCTAATTTTCGAAGGCGATAGTTCTCGGCTCTATCAAAAGCTGGTGAAGGGTGATGAATCTGTGGTTTCGATTCAGGGCGGTATTGACGAGAGACGAGGACCCTCCGCCTTATACATCTTTGCGTTACCCAAACCAGGGCAGGAAGTAGCTGCAATCAGGAATCAGATCTTTGATGAGATTCGGTCCTTACGAACTTCAGGACCATCTGCCGCGGAGATGGAGAAACTCCAAAACGGCTTGTGTAATGATGTAGTTCGGGGTCGACAGTCAACCATGTACCGGGCGCAACGGCTGGCGGAATATACTCTTTATGACGGCGATCCGACACTCTTCGATACTGAACTCGACCATTACCTGGCGATTACTCCAGAGCAAATCAGGAGCGCAGTAGAGCGCTTTCTGGACGTAGAAAACCGCGTAGTCCTCGACATCGTTCCGGCGGCGTTGGCCGAAGACATGCCTGCGGAAGGAGTCGCAACCCCGGCATCGCCTCAGCCGCGTGGTGAACCTAAACAGCCGACCGCACCGCCCGCACAGGTCCCGCCGCCAACCCAGCCAACGGCAGATCCCGGCGCATTAGTCGGCGCATCAGTTGGCAACCAGTTGGAACAACCACAACAGCCTGCAGATCCTCCGAAACAAACTGAACGAGGCTCTGGATCTTTGCATACCTAAACGATGAGCGCACAACCAGACTTTCTTAAACAGCAGCCCGCGCCGCTTCCCGCACGTCCAATTAAGCTACCAGCGGTCTACGAGACGATCCTGCCAAACGGACTCGCCGTGATGGTGGTCGAAGATTCGAGGTTGCCACTGATCAGTTATCGGCTGGCGTTTCGTACCGGGGATGCGCACGACCCAGACGACTTGCCGGGCTTGATGGATATGTTGACGGGTTTGTTGTCTGAAGGAACTGAGTCACGGACCAGTCGCGAGATTGCCGATGAGGTCGCGCGGCTGGGCGCTACGCTCCAGGCTGGAGCGAATTCTGACTACACAACTGTGGCCGCCTCATCGCTCACGATGTTTGGCGATAAAGTGCTCGAACTTCTGGCTGATGTATCTTTGCGGCCCGTGTTTCCACCCGGTGAAGTCGAACTCGCAAAACAAAACACCAAGGAGAGTCTCAAACAGCAACGAGCGCAGCCTTCCTTTTTGGCGGGCGAGATGGTCGCGCGGGTGATGTTTGGTGACCATCCTTATCACGTTACCGCGCCCACTCCTGAATCTGTCGATGCTACGACTCGCGAACGGCTGGTCGAATTCCATCGCTCAACGTTTGTTGCGAATAACGCTGTGCTCTTTGTTGCCGGTGACGTGCAGCAGGATTCAATCCTGCGACAGGTCGAAAATTTGTTCGGCGCCTGGCAGCCGGGGAACCTGGCCAGTGACAACTTCCCTGCTCCGCCTGAAAGAACCTCCCGGTCTGCGCACATCATTGATAGACCGGGTTCTGCCCAGGCCAACATTGTCATTTCGAACGCCGGTATCACGCGCACAAGCCCAGACTACTTTCCAATGCTGGTAATGCACACGGTGTTGGGCTCAAATGCTTCCTCGCGGCTCTTTATGAATTTGCGCGAGGAGAAGGGTTATACCTACGGCGCTTATTCGAGTCTTGACGCCAGGCGTACGGCCGGCACGTTTCGCGCGACTGCCGAAGTGAGAACCCCGGTTACCGGCGACTCGCTTAAAGAGTTTTTCTATGAGTTGAATCGTATCCGGAATGAGCCGGTCTCGGAAAAGGAGATTGACGATGCAAAGTCGTATCTCACCGGAGTCTTTCCGCTACGCCTTGAGACACAGGAAGGACTTGTCGATCAGCTCCTGCAGATTAAGATGTTTGGTTTACCCGAGGACTATCTCGAGTCTTACCGTAGCCAGATCCAGGCAGTAACGATTGGGCAGGTCCAGGAAGTCGCCAGGAAATATGTTAGGCCTGACGAGGCAGCGATAGTTATCGTCGGCGACGGCGCGCAACTCCTGGAGCAGGTAAAACCCTACATCGACCAGATTGAGTTTTACAGCACTGCAGGAAAGAAGAAGGACCCGCCCAAGCCTGCATCATATTCGCCAGAAGCTGCTGCCGCGCTTGCCGGCAACTGGTCACTGCTCATCGAGACGCCCCTTGGCCAGAGCATTCCTGCGACGTTAATCCTCCAGAACATCGGCAAAGGTTTCTCGGGAAAAGTTACCTCGGAGATGGGAAACGGCGAACTACTGTCAGTAACATTTGACGGCGAGTCGTTTGCGGGAACTATCTCATTCGACATTGCAGGACAAATCATGGATGCGCAGATTGCCGGCGAGCTTGACCTGCAGCAGATGGAAGGCAGCATTACGTTGGAAAATGCGCCGGCCCTGCCTTTCACTGGCAGCAAGACCGCTGACGCGCGTCAAAAAGAATAAGCCGCGGATTTTCGCGAATAAACGCGGATATGAACCAAACAACCGTACTGCTCTAACA
>JBOGOP010000151.1:0-12675 GCA_050747225.1 Pyrinomonadaceae bacterium | reverse complement strand
GGCGTCATGGTAAGGAAGTACTCGAGCAACGATGAGCCACGAAAGCTTGACGAGACACAGGCGTTTCCAACCTATTGGTTCAACCCGCCGGCGCCGCTCTCGAAGAAGATGGGCTTGAATCGTTTCGTTTGGGATTTGCGCTACGAGCGGCCGCAGGCGCTTCGCTTCGGCTACAGCATTGCCGCCGCTTTTGGGGAAGACGCGATCATGCAGCCGGAAGGGCCGTTGGTTTTGCCAGGCACATATCAAGTGAAACTCTCGGTTGATGGCAGAACATACACGGCGCCCCTGGAAGTCAAAATGGATCCGCGAGTGCACGTCTCATCGGTTGCGCTGGGTCAGCAACTTGCGCTCGAAATGAAAATCATCGACGGTTTGAACCAGAGTTTTGCCGTAGTGCAACAGATCAACGATCTGCGAGCTCAATTGAAGGACCTGCAAACCAAACTTAAGTCTGATCCTGCCGGGAAAGCTTTGCTCGACACGGTGAATGACCTCGATAAGAAGGCAGCTGAATTGATGGCGGTCGAGCAGCAATGGCCACCGGTTGGTGTCGTTTCCACGGCATCATTAAACGGCGCGCTCGGTTCGTTGTTAGTTCTGGTAGACAATGCAGATTCGGCGCCGACAGCGCAGGCCACAACGGCATTCGCGACTTACAACAAACTGTTGGATCAGCAATTGGCGAAGTGGACGACGTTGAAGACGAGGGATGTTCCGGAGTTGAATGCGTTGCTGCAGCAGCGGCAAATAGGGGCTATCAGAATCCAGGGCTTTTGAAGTTCCGTTTGGTTTGCGCGTCGCGGCTTCGCCGCCCGATGTGCGGAAGGTCTACGACCTTCCGAAAGACTCCACGAAGGTCAGATTGAGTCATGAGGCCCGATCCGAAACCCGCGAAGCGGGTGAAAGCGTAAAGCCTGGGGTGGAGCGCAGCGGAACCCCAGGATCAAAGTTGCCCAAGAACACTAGCCCGCGATAGCGGGCGACAGCCGGTGGATTAATAATGATTTCGGCAACTACGTTCTGGTGGATGCAACGCCTTGGTCCAATCGCTGTCGCCCACTACCGTGGGCTCATATTCTTGGTCCGTTTTCATCCTGGGGTTCCCCTGCGCTCCACCCCAGGCTTTACGCTGTCACCCGCTCCGCGGGTTGGAAGAAAGCCACCGCACATCAGACGGCAAAGCCGTTGCCCCACGCTCTTTTATGACTTGCAAACTAGAACAACTCGGCCAGGGCTTCTTCAACCGACTTAACTCCAACGATGCTTACGCCGAGCAGACGTTCCAATCCAACCTTGTTGGATCCCGGCATCACAATCTTCTTGAAGCCCAACGCCTGTGCTTCACGCGCACGCACCGCAGCCTGCGTCGTGCCGCGCACTTCTCCCGTCAAACCCACTTCGCCAAAGACAGTCGTGTGCGCATCAATGGGAATGTTTTTGAAACTCGAAGTGATCGCCGCTACCACGCCCAGGTCGACCGCCGGCTCGTCAACTTCCAAACCACCGGCGATGTTGACGAAGACGTCGTCGCCCAACATCTGCAAGCCGAGTCGCTTTTCAAGCATAGCCATTAAGAGTGACACGCGATTTTGATCCACGCCCTGCATCATGCGCCGGCCCGTACCATATTTCGTTTCCGAAACGAGCGCCTGGATCTCGACCAGTAAGGGCCTGGTGCCTTCCATGCAGGCCGTGACAACGGAACCCGCAACATTCTGCGGTCGTTCCTGCAAAAACATTTGTGACGGATTCGCCACCGGGATCAGGCCGGCGCCGGTCATCTCAAAGACTCCGATTTCATTTGCCGCGCCGAAGCGGTTCTTGACCGCGCGCACGATGCGATGGTTATGGTGTCGCTCGCCTTCAAAATACAAAACAGTGTCGACGATGTGTTCGAGCGCCTTTGGTCCGGCAATCGATCCGTCTTTGGTAATGTGGCCGATCAGGAAGACGGGGATGGTGCGATTCTTCGCGAGCAGGAGAAACTGGTGCGCTGCTTCCCTCACCTGCGACACCGAGCCGGGTGCCGACTCGATCATCGCAGAGAAAACTGTCTGAATGGAATCGACGACAATGGCGGTGGGGTTGAGTCGTTCAACCTCATGAAAGATATTCTCGAGGTTTGTTTCGGGTAGCAGGAAAAGATTCTTCGCTTCGATTCGCAGGCGTTCGCCGCGGAGTTTGATCTGCCGTTCAGACTCTTCACCGGAAACGTAGAGGACTGCGCTACTGCTGGCGCTTAAGCGATCCGCGACTTGCAGCATCAGCGTGCTCTTGCCGATTCCAGGGTCGCCGCCAATCAATACAAGTGTTCCCGGAACCAGGCCGCCGCCGAGCACGCGGTCGAACTCATCTACTCCTGAAGAAATACGTGTCTCGTCTTGCGACTCGATTTCAGAATAAGCAATTGCGGCTACATCGCGGAGTTTGAACCCGTTGCGCGCGGTTCCTTTCTTTGCGGTTCGGTCACGTTCTTCGACCAGCGAATTCCACTCGCCGCATTCAGGACATTTTCCCAGCCACTTGCGCGACTGATGCCCGCAATTCTGACACGCGAAGATCGTTTCAGGCTTTTTCAATGTTTTCCGACAGCGTGCTCACGGCGAGAGATTTCAGCGCCAAAGGCGCGAAATGTAATAGCCAGGGGCAAGTGCGCAGCACGCCGCCCCTTCGGATCCCGCTTCATTAAAACGTTGCGCCCTGTAGGGGCGCGATAAAATTCACTCTTTCAACTATTATTTCGCCCCTTCAGGGACGATATCAAAAACCATAACCAGGGGCGACGCGCTGCGCGCTTGCCCCTGGCCATTACATTCCGCGCTTTCAGTGCTTCGGAACAAACCTAAAGCAGCGCTTTCACATTTTCCGTTGGGCGGCCCAGCACTGCGCGCTTGCCGCGTTCGACAATTGGTCGCTGAATCAAATCCGGATGCTTGACCATCAGCGCCACGATCTCGTCGTCCGTAAATTCGCGCGTACCCAAACGGAGTTCTTTATATATCGCCTCGCTGGTTCGCAGGATATCGCGCGGCCTGAGCTTCATCTTACCCAGCAACTCGACCAGCTTCTTCTTGGTAAGCGGTTCGATGTAATAGTTAACCTTCTCAAACGAAACGCCACTCTCCCGGAGCAGCTTGTCCATTTCACGACACTTCGTTCAAGTCGGTTTTTCGTAAATAGTTATTTTGCCTGTCATACTTTGGATCTTTGGTACTCGTTTTCTTTTTGGCCTTTGGTCTTTGGTCTTGGGACTTCGTGAAAACAACTTGGCTCTCGGTATGCAAAGACCAAAGTCCAAAGACCTAAGACCAATTATGGAAATATCCCGCGCACGCGCGTCGCTTCCGCTACCCGCTCCACCGCCAGGATGTAGGCTCCGGTTCGCATGTCCGTGCCATAACGGTGTGCTGTCGCGTAAACCGAATTGAAGGCTGTGCGCATCGCCAACTCCAGCGTTTCGTTGATCTGTTTCTCCGACCAGAAGAACGAATACTGATCCTGCACCCATTCGTAATAACTCACGGTGACGCCCCCCGCGTTGGCCAGAATATCCGGAATCAGGAAGACTCCCGCATCCGCCAGCACGCGGTCAGCACCGGGCGTCGTCGGCCCGTTGGCCAACTCGGCAATGATCTTCGCCTTGACCTGTTTGACATTAGCCAGGGTGATCGCATTCTCAAGCGCCGAGGGCAACAGGATGTCGCAGTCAACGCCGACGATCTCTTCGGGAGAGATCGCTTTCGGCCCGGAGAGTCCGGCCAATGATTTGGTTTCGGCTTTGTGACGCAATGCTGCCTGGATGTCGATGCCGCTTTCAGCGTACAGCCCGGCTTTTGAATCGCAAGCGGCCACCACTTTCGCGCCGTCAGCCGCCACCAGACGCGCAATGTTTGCTCCCGCGTTGCCAAAACCGTGCACCGCCACGCGCGCACCCTTGAGGGCAATGCCTTTTACTTTGCAAGCCTCACGCAACGCATAAAGGCAACCGCGCGCCGTAGCCTCAGCACGCCCCAGTGAGCCGCCAAGGGAAATTGGTTTTCCGGTAACAACCCCCAATTCCGTATGGCCGCGCACCATCGAGATGGTGTCCATGATCCAGGCCATCGTTTGCTCATCGGTATAAACATCGGGCGCCGGGATGTCGCGATCGGGACCAATAATCGGAGCAATCTCAAACGCATAGCGACGCGTCAGACGTTCCAACTCATCTTTTGAGAGGCTCTTCGGATCACAAATCACCCCGCCTTTCCCGCCGCCATAGGGAATCCCAACCGTCGCGCATTTCCAGGTCATCCACGACGCCAGCGCCTTCACTTCATCGAGCGTCACGTTAGGGTGATAGCGTATGCCACCCTTGCAGGGGCCGCGGGCGATGTTGTGTTGCACCCGATAACCCTCGAAAACCTGCACGTCGCCGCCGTCCATCTTCACTGGAATCGAAACTATCAACTGCCGCTTGGGACTACTTAAGACAGCGCGTGTGGACGCGTCGAGGTCGAGATAGTCGGCAGCGCGGTTGAATTGTGCTTTGGCAATTTGAAACGGATTCAGCTCTTCCGCGAGGGCCTCGCTGGTCGCCATATGTTCTTCTCCTGGAAAGGGGGTTGGAAAGCGGGGTAATCCTACCAGCGACGAGTCTCAAGTCCCAAGTCCGAAGTTTCGAGTTTCAAGTTCCAAGTTCCAAGTTCCAAGTTTCAAGTTCGGCGTTCAAGTCGGTGGCGCAAGTTCGACCATCGAGGCAAGCTCGAAACTTGAAACTTAAGGTCCGAACTTGAAACTCGGAACTTCTTGCGACGCCCGGAGTCTAATGTTACCGAGTAAGCTGCGGACCCGAATGGCACCGGCGATGTAGGAACAGACAGGAGAAAGAGATGTTTAATAACTTGATTGAATCGAGTTCGCATGCAGGTGAATTCAAACGCCGCGGGTCCTTTGTCCTCTTTACCACCGCAACGTATGTACTGCTCTTCATCGTCGCCGGTGTGATTAGTATCTATGCTTACGACGCTCGGCTGGACCACCAGAACCTGGAAATCGTTACGATGCTGAATCCGCTGGATTTGCCGGCGCCTCCCGTCGCGGTTACACATTCGGCGCCTCCAAAAAACAACAATAGGCCAACCGAAGTCGTCCGCCAGGTAGCGATGGCCAGCGTAAACCGTCCGGACCTTATGCCTCCAATAACATCTATAACGCCGAACAAGAACCTGCCCGTTCCTGATCATGGAGCTTACAAAATTGGGGATCATGACTCAGGTCCCATCGAACCAGCAGGACTTACAGGCCCGGGAAATGGTGATACCTCAAGTAACAGCACCGGCCCGGCTGTGGTTGAAATCGTGACGCCGCCACCGCCGCAACCTCCAGTTGAGAAGCCTGTTCCAAGAGTCGTCAGCAAAGGCGTTATCACGGGCCTCGCGCTCTCGCTGCCAAAACCTGCTTATCCACCGATAGCAAGACAGGCACGAGCGGGTGGACCCGTAAACGTGCAGGTGCTGATTGACGAAACCGGAAAGGTGATTTCCGCAAAAGCAGTTGGCGGCCATCCGTTGCTTTTGGCCGCAGCCCAGCAGGCGGCTTATGGAGCGCGCTTCTCGCCAACCAAACTCGGCGATCAGGCAGTTAAGGTTTCAGGAATGATCACTTACAACTTCGTGCTGCAGTAGAAGTAGCTCTTTGTGGAGTGCGCCGGCAGAGCGAAGCGTCGACGGCGCTTTGGATTAGGAAAGAGAAATATCGAAAGCTGTGTCTCCCGACTCGTCGGGATTGCCGCACTCCAAATTCGTCGGTCCCTACCAAACAAGGAGGTACGCAGACTGTCGTGGCCCGCGTACCTCTCCTGCCGAGACTTAAAAAGGAGAAAGAGATGTTTCACAACCTGATCGAGTCGAGCTCTCACGCACGCGAATTCAAACGCCGCGGTTCGTTTGTTCTCTTTACCACTTCAACGTATGCGCTGCTCTTTATCGTCGCCGGTGTGATAAGCATCTACGCTTATGACGCCCGCCTTGAGGAGCCGGTCAGTGAAGTCATGATAGTCAATCCAGTGGACCTGGAAGCACCGCAGTCAGAACCAGTCAGACGCGCAAGCGCCCAACCGAGTGGCGGCAATCACGGAGGCGCTTTTGTCCGCAAGGACCCGACGGCTCCCGTTGATGAACCTCGGTTGGCACCAAAGACAATTTCAGCAATACCAAACAAAAACCCTGATTTGCCCCGTGGCGTCATCGTCGTCAAAGACACCTACGACGCCAACCCTGGAGACTTTGGACCGGGGACCTCGAACGATGGAGGAAGCGGAAGCAGGAGCCGAGGGGCCTTACGAGTGGATGTAGAGACGCCTCCACCCGCGCTCGTAGAAAAACCTAAGGCGACAGTCCTTCGCAAGGAGGTAATAAACGGTGAAGCGCTGGCTCTCCCGAAGCCGCCCTATCCGCCAATTGCAAAGCAGCTGGGAATCGAGGGCAGCGTGAACGTGCAAGTGCTGGTCGATGAAACGGGGAAAGTGATTTCTGCGAAGGCGGTCTCAGGCGATCCGGCCCTGACCCGGGCGGCGCAACAGGCGGCCTTGAACGCACGATTCTCACCGACGAAGATCGGCGAGCAAGCAGTGAAGGTGTCGGGCGTAATTATTTACAACTTCGTACTGCAGAAGTAGGTCTAGCTCGGAGGTCTACCGGCGAACGATCAATTTTTTGCCAACGGCATCTCGGTGAGCGACTTGAGAAACTCTAACAAATCCAGTTTCTGATCTTCACTGAGGTTCGTGCCGTATTCATGGCCGAGGTTACTGTTTCCCGGCTTGGTAGTATCAAACTGGAAAGACCGCTGGCCATTCTGCTGGTTCACGTAGCCGACATGGACAGGGTCAAACTCGCGTGCGCCGACATAGAACGTCGTCGGTCGCTTTGCGCCGGGTAACAGCAGATCGTAAAGCGTCAATACCGAACCATTATGTAAATAAGGCGCCGTAGCCCAGATTCCTGCGAGCGGCCTGGCGGAATAAACCGCCGGTGAATGCCAATGGGCAGGCAGACGGCCATGGTTCCACCTGTCCTGATCCGCGGGTGAGGTGTTGAACTTTTTGTAGTAAGCCGACTCAATTCTCGGGACCAGCAGCGCGATCGCTTCGGGCAACGGTATCTTCTTTCCACGATAAGTCACCGGCGCCGCAAAATTCAGAGCCTCGTTTGGATCGGTTCCTATTTCGTTCAGCGCATAGGTGTTCAATACCCAGCTTCCGGCCGGCATACCGTCAGGGGGCGGCGCCAGCGCAAACTGCTCGTGGCACGCAGCGCAGTTTTGTTGATAGAGCGTCTTGCCTCTCGCAACCTTCGCACTGTCCAGCGGTCCCAGTATGTCTATCGGCCATGGGGGCGGCTGGATTTTGTAGGCGAGCTCCTCAAGAGCATTCGTGTTCTCAAGGTTTACGCTTGTTGCAAAGGTTCCGAACGTCTTATCAAAGGACGCACCCAGCCCGAGCGCCTGTCCGATGTTGCGCTCGAGGATGGAGTTGGTGTTTGCCGCGTAGTGGAAATAAGCAATCTGACCAAACCCCCAGAGGTACGGATAGGAGACCGGCGCCGTCGCTGGCCGCGCGTCTTTCGGGAAAAGAAGATTTCGCGCGCCGCCAAAAGCGTCGACCCGACCGAATCCGCCGGAGGGTACTGAACCCGTTCCCGCTGTATTGGCCAGATTTTTCAGCAGATCGATATACGAATACAACAAGGCCACATACTGTTCGACGTCGCCGAGGATGCCGGAGATCGAAGTTTCTCGCTCACTAGCCGACTCCTTTGCAAAAATGCCATTCGGGGCCGGCGCTTTCTTTGCAGCTTTTTTTGCCGACGCTCGGTAAGCCGTTTCGGGCGCCCCACGCGGCGCCGCGCTCGCTATCTCCATGGGAGCCGCGGAGTGCCTGGCGACGATCGCTTCAATCTCATCCGCTACTGATTTCTCAACCTCGCCGGCATTTCGCAGATCGTCGAGACTCTTATGGCTGCCGAGAAGCTCTCGTGTAGCTTCAGTGGGTGGCGGCGGCGCCTGATTCTCGGCATCCGTGGCCTTAGCTGAAATCTCTGCCCTGCTGGATTCCGCAGGCGCAACGTTATGCCCCTGCTTCCACCACCTTACGAGAAACGCAAAAAGTTGCTTTGGATCTTTGACAGTTGCTTCTGAGTCCTTGAACAACGCAATGTCGAAACTTACCAGGTCAAATAAATTTGGCGCACCGTCAATCCGGTAACTCCGGTTGTTGAAACTGATCTCGCCAACGTGGCAGCCGGCACAGTTCACTCCAACCATTTCGCCCAGCGGCACACCGGGCCGAGCGGCCTTCGTCAAACCAATGGGTAACCCATCGGGGTCGTTTGGGTCAGGCAGCAATCCGAAGCGCTCGGGGTTATCGAGAAACGGTTTGTCTTCCGCAGTGTGAAGAGCTTTCATCCAGGAATACGGGTAGAGCTCGCTGCCTTCCGCCAGATGATAGAAAGTGGCGCGCTCCGTCACACTCAAACCATTTGCTGCCACTGCCGAGCCGGATTCTGTGGCGCCGGGAGTGGGGGTCCCTGCATTATTATTCTTTGGCTTGCAGGCAGCTATGAGCAAAAGGATTACGAATAAAGAAATGAGGATGATTTTCATGGGGTTGTCTCCTAATTCACTACGGTCCAGCAAATAGGGCTCTCATTTGATCGTGAAGAGAAATGAACGTAGCAACACGAAGTCGAGGAACACGTGCGACTGCAATAGGCGCGCGGACTCTATCACAAATATCTTGTCACGCAAACGGCTTTCATCCTGGGGTAGTGTCCTATTCTTGTGTTGCTGGCCGTGCTTTTATTTTGCCCCTCCGAATGGACCCACCGCAACAGTCAAGGCACAGGCATGAACAAACCTAAGAAAGGCTTCATCAATTTTTTGTTGATCGGGTTTGCCTAGGGAAAAGTCCTGCTTTACGACATTTGAAACTTTGTTTGTTTCATCAAGGTACGCGCCAAGAGCTTTCACAACATCAAGTGACACATGAGCCATCAATGGAGCCATGCGCAACATGAATTCTTTTTGAAACTTGATATAGGCATATCCAGGTTCCATCTCCTTGTTTGACACCTTGTTAGGATATTTTTCAATGACGGTGTTAATGAAACCAAATAATCCATCGACAGCCTGATGGTGTTCAGTAACAACTTCAAGAAGTTTACGGTAAGCGTCAACGCGCTCTTTTAAGACAATGAGCTGATAAGCATTACGTGTTCGATAGTCTTCCAACAAGCGAGCAAGATAAAAACCAAAGGCCGCAGCAATCAAGCCCAGTAAAAACTTATCGAGCAGAATCTTGAGAATGTCTTGCTTAAAGGGCGACATTTGGCTCCCTAGCAATGTCAAAATATGATTGTGTCTATAGCTCTGTCGCAGCTAAAAGTAAATCTTTCAGCGTCCAAATATGTTTTGTAATTCCTGCTGCCATAGCGGGAGTACATCTTAGACTTTTGTGCATCCGGCAGAAATTGTAATAAGCGAAATACAAAGCCAAGGCCGCATGATGCTTTTCCCACTTTTTACTGAAAGCGTTTGTCAGTCGCGTGAATCTTCGCGTTTCCATTCTCACTGACAAGTTGTGACGTTCGATCCGTGACGTACCTACGCGCTCTGGGTCTGGGCGTCCGTGGATCACCTTCTTTTTGCATCCGGTACACTGCGCTGGCGAGTACCGCGTTTCGTTCTCTGGATTGTTCGCGTAGATTTTGATTAGCTGCGCGAAGTCTGTCCGACCGCCCAGAATAAATCCAATTGCATCACGGTACGGAGCAAAACCATCGGTAGTAATCTGAAAGTGACTGCCTTTGGTGGCTCGATCAATCTTCTCTGTGAAGATAGCCGTATTGGTGAAGTCTCGCTGTCCTAAGTGCCAAGCCAGAATCAATTTCGAGTGGCGTTCAATCGCGGTGAATGTCCAAGCGTCACCAATCGAATCATCGTTCTCTGCCGTGACCTTCTTAGCTTTGGTTTTCGCCTTCATTCCGATATAAGACCAAACTTCGTCGCATTCGACATCTTCAACTGGAACGTCTTTGATGGTCGCGTCCATAAGGGATTCGCATTTGCGGCCAGCGAGCGCGAGCAAGTCAAGGATCGTATCGCGGTGAACGCCAGTAAGCCGCTCCGTGCTTCGGATAGAACAACCTTCGACTAAATGCGACAGAACGGACAACGCCTTGCCTTCTGCTAGGATCATATTATCGAGCATTTTGATCTTTGGCTCGGTGAAAGTTGTACCGCAGGACAGACAACGAAACCGCTGTTGACCTTTCCGGTCTTTACCGAACCGCTTTGAGGGCTTGCTACATTTTGGACAATCCATTTTGTCGTATCCTCCAGCAACGCAATTATGCTTAGGCAGGCCGCAAAAGTCAAGAACAAAATGCGGCATTAGTCGTTTATTCTGTTTATATGTTTGTTGCTGTTTCCGTCTTGACGGAATAGGAGGCAGGTGATACGTTACCGTCCCCAAGCGGGGTTCGCTCTGTTAGCCGATTTACTCTAATCTTCCAGTGTTTCCGCTATAATGTCAATGAAAAGGAGGTCTCGAATGGCCGTAGGTCTACTAGAAGTACAAGCTGCCAACGTCCCGATGTCGATATTTACGACAGTGGGATTAGTGGAGGAGTCTGCTACAGACAGACTTCAGACTTCTTTTGCCGAGATCGCCAGACGGATTTTTAAGGAGTTGGACGAGATAGCCACTCAAGCAGTGAAGCTTCCTAACGCAGAAGAGTTTATTGAGCAGAGGAAGAAGCTTTATCCAACATTCCTAAAGCTGTCGAAGGCGATAAGCGATATTGTGCTTGCTAAGATGGACGAGTTCGATTTGCCGAGTTTAACGGAAGCGTCGTTTGATGCATTAGAGGCAGAAATTCGGTCTATCGGTTCTCTGTATTTTTCTAGCGAAGTACAGAGCGAAATCCTGTTTTCGGTTAGCACTCTCAAGAGTGCTTACATGGCGGTTCCTCGCCTATACGCGATCAAGCTGGACGAAGCATTCAGAGACGAGGATCGCAAGCTTGGTGAGGACTTCACGGTTATGGCAACGTGGTCACAGTTTCACCTTGAAGGGCTAAGGTCTGCATTCAGAAAGAACCTTACAATATCTCCTGACGTGCAGTCTTTGCTTGTTGAGGGGCTTCGTGCCTCAGTTATGGCCTATTCCTATGCTCGGCAAGGGCTTGATCTCCGTGGGGCTCTCGATGCTCGATATGAAAACGATTTCGACATTACTTGGGATGAAGAAGACGAAGCCCTAGCTAAAGCAGACTAACCATTTAGACCAATCCTCACATGAGCACTCCCGCCCGACAGATTCCCCAAAGAGGCGACATATTCTGGGCTAATCTTCCAAGCCTTGAGAGCGTTGGAAGCGAGCAGCGCGGCACTCGACCAGTGCTTGTAATGTCCGAAGTGATGGTTGTATCCGTTGATCAACTCAATCAAAGGATTCCCGTCTGTGTTATCGTTCCACTTTCAGCGCAAGTTCAGAAAGAAAACCGAGTCAATCGAATTCTCATTCCTGAGAATCAAAAGATAAGCGAGCCAGGAACAAGAGGGTGTCCCGGTGACAGTCTTGCGCTCACGGAACAGATCCGCTGTATATCGGTTGATCGTCTGGACGGTCAAAGGGTAGGCAGAGCCAAACCGGGAGCGATTGCAGCGGTTGAAACGGGTATCAAATACGTCCTAAGACTCGCTTGATTTCCACCTTGCCTTAGCTGCCTTTTTTGCAATATCAGACCGCTTCTTGGCTGTGAGGTTCTTAGCGCGAGCGTGACCGCCTTTTGAGCCACCCTTTAATCCAGACGCTACCTTCTTGGCGTCCTTCCCCTTTACGGACTCTGGATCATGTTTCGCAATGATGGTGTCGAGGATTGAACGGGCAAACTCGTTTGGGTCTTTCGCCATGCGACGATCTTAGCATGGTAGGATCACTCCCAGAAAATATCTTTCGGACTCAGCAACACAACTTTAGGACACTACCCATCCTGGGGTCGTTCTACCTGACCCACTACCTCAATCCTTCACACGAACCACACCGCGTGCTTCCCCGGTCATTACTTCTTTTCCGTGCTGGTTGCGGCAGACCCAACTTGAAACTACCTTGAAGAATTGTTCTCCGGGTTCCATCTCACTCAGCGTGACTTCACAGGAAATAGTATCGCCGGCAAATACCGGCCGATGAAACTGGAAAACCATTTCGCGAGCGATGAAGTTGAGGTCACCGCCAATCTTAGTTGGCAAGGTCGCTGTTAATAGGCCGTGCGCCATCAGCCGTCCCTGTTCATCAGGAACGAGGTGATGCTCGCCTCCATCTCCTGACAACTGCGCAAACGCACGAATGTCTTCCTCAGAAAACGTGCGTTGCCAGTGGATAACGTCGCCGACTTGCATGGTGCTGCCTCAATAAACTAGCCGCTGTTTAAGAATTTGATCCGGTGCTTTCAGTCCTTCAGATCTTGAACCCGCGGAGCGGGTGGCGAGCCGCGCTTTGCGAGCTAATCCCAAAACTCTTTCTGCCTCCTGCCTCCTGCCTCCTGCCTCCTGCCTCCTGCCTCCTGCTTCCTGCCTCCTGCCTCCTGCCTCCTGCCTTCTGCCTCCTGCCTCCTGCCTTCTGCCTTCTGC
>JBOGOP010000150.1:0-12750 GCA_050747225.1 Pyrinomonadaceae bacterium | reverse complement strand
TCCCTGCTCCTCGTTGTAAGCCTCTTGAATCGACCGGCGGCGGTGCGTCTCCTCCATGGCGCGCTTCATCGACTCAGTCACGCGATCGGCATAGAGAATCGCTTTGCCCTTCGAGTTGCGCGCAGTGCGGCCGACGGTTTGGATGAGCGACTGTTCCGAACGCAGGAATCCTTCCTTGTCTGCATCCAAAATCGCGACCAGCGAAACTTCGGGAAGGTCAAGACCCTCGCGCAGGAGATTGATGCCAACCAGAACATCAAACTCGCCGCGTCTCAGATCACGAAGGATCTTTATGCGCTCGAGTGTCTCAATATCCGAATGCAGGTAACGAACTCGCACGCCCACTTCAGTGAAGTATTCAGTCAAATCCTCTGCCATTCTCTTGGTCAGCGTTGTAACCAGCACGCGCTCGTGTTGTTCGGCTCGTTGCCGGCATTCTTCGAGCAGATGATCTATCTGACCCTTGACCGGTTGCACTTCAACTTCCGGGTCCAACAAACCCGTCGGCCTGATGATCTGCTCAATTACTTCACCTCCCGATTTCGTTAACTCATACGGCCCGGGCGTTGCCGAGACGTACATAGTTTGTCCGATGCGCGCTTCGAACTCACTAAAGTTCAGCGGGCGATTGTCGAGCGCTGAAGGCAGACGGAAGCCATATTCAACCAAGGTGCGTTTGCGAGACTGATCTCCTTCAAACATGCCGCGAATCTGCGGAATGCTTTGGTGCGACTCGTCGATCACCATCATGGTGTCGCGCGGCAGATAGTCGAGCAGGGTGGGTGGCGGCTCGCCTTGTTTCTTGCCGGTGAGATGGCGCGAATAGTTTTCAATGCCACGGCAGAAACCCATCTCCTTGATCAGTTCCAGGTCAAACATGGTGCGCTGATGCAGGCGCTGCGCTTCGAGCAGTTTGCCCTCGGCAATTAGCTTGGGCTCCCACCACTCAAGCTCTTCTTTGATGGATTTCAGCGCGCGCTTGATCGTAGGCCTCGACATCACATAGTGGCTCTTCGGATAGATCGGAACGCGCGAAGTGTGTTTCGTAATTACTTCACCGAGCAGTGGGTCAATAGTGGAAATCGAATCTACTTCCTCTCCCCAAAGTTCAATGCGAAAAGCCTGATCCTGATAACTCGGATAGATTTCAACCACATCGCCGCGCACGCGAAAGCTCCCGCGCTGGAAATTCACGTCGTTCCGTTCGTATTGCAACTCAACCAATCGTTGCAGCAGCGCTTCGCGCGTAATCCGCGTGCCTGGCTCCAGAAAAAGCAGCATGCCGTAGTAGGCGTCGGGGTCGCCGAGTCCATAGATGCACGAGACGCTGGCAACAACAATTACGTCGCGCCGCTCAAATAACGCGCGGGTCGCGGACATTCGCAGGCGATCAATCTCCTGGTTAACGATCGCTTCCTTCTCGATGTAAACGTCCGCGGCGGGAACGTAAGCTTCAGGCTGGTAGTAGTCGTAGTAAGAGACGAAGTATTCGACGGCATTCTCCGGGAAGAGCGATTTAAACTCCTGATAAAGCTGCGCCGCCAGGGTTTTGTTGTGCGCCAGAACCAGCGTGGGCCGCTGGGTCTGCTGAATAACACTGGCGATTGTGAAGGTCTTACCACTGCCGGTTATTCCCAGTAGCACCTGGTCTTTGAAACCTTCGCTAAGCCCGCGCACCAGAGCCTCGATGGCCTGCGGCTGATCGCCTTTGGGCTGGTAAGTTGATTGCAGCTTGAAAGACATGTGAGGGTAAATAGTAAATGGTAAATTGCAAATAGTGAAAAGCAGGTGAAGAGTAATGGGTGATGAGTGAAAAGCCGTGAAGAAACCTCTCGCTCCCTATAGGAGCAAAATGTTTATAGCTCACGAGCCCCACGATTTCGAAAAAGCTCCGTCGGAGCGAAATGTTCCCGGAGACATTTCGCTCCTACGGAGCTTGGAAACTATTAAGGCTTGTGTTCTATAAACATTTCGTCCCTAGAGGGACGAGAACAAGTTGCTGCGCTCACCAATTCACGATTTACTGATTCTTACCATTTACGATTCAAGGCTTTTCCCTTTCACCTTTCACTATTCACTGCTTTTACGCTGCTGACGGCGCGCTCTCACGAGCCTGGCTACCAATCTGGTAAATCGCCTCCATAACCGCCGAGCGAACTTCCGACGGCAACGATCCGCGCACCGCCATACGACGGAAGGCGGGAATGATATCCGGTTGGCCACTCAGCGCGAGCAACTTAACCACGGCGATCCGAACTTCGACGTTTGGATAATCTTCGATCGCCTGCATTAGCGGTTGAACTTCGCCCGCCTTGGCCATCAGGAACAAAAGGGAGAAGGCGTCATACGTCTTCTCGCGGCTTTCTCCGGTCAAGTTGCCGATGGCATCCTTAGCAAGTCCGGAAGCGGAGAGCGCTTGTCCGATCTTGCGGCGGCGTTCCGGCGTGCCTTCACGAAGCGCTCTGGTAAACGTGGCCGCCCGATCAGAATGCAAATCAAAAAGGGCGCGCGCTGCAGCATTGCGTACCTCTACTGACTGGTCGTCAAAGGCGCGGCTGATGCAACGAAATGCATCGTCGCCGCCTACTCGCGCCACTTCCGCCAATGCCGCTTCTCTTACATTGGCATCCGGACTCTTTAGGCGATCCAGGATATCAGAAGGAATACCGCCATCTTCCTCGGCCGATACGATTCCCTTTTCTGAGAATACAGGATCGATCCCTTTGTGTGGTCCTTCATGATCGGCGGATCCAAATGAATTCTCGGCAACCGAGGATCCTTCATCTTCGACTGGCAAAAGAATAGAGCCTGCGTTTTCGTATTGCTGATCCGAGGTGCTTTCCATCCATGACAGCTCAGACGATGAATATTCAGGCGAACCAGCTTCATTCAGGAAGGGCGCGGCAAACGCGTCAGTCAAGTCCTCTTCGTCCGGCGTGAGCCGTTCTTGTTCCGCTTTGAGCCGTGCTTCAGCTTCGGCGCGAAGACGAGCTTCAGCCTCAAACCTCACGCTCTCTTCCACAATCTTAAAGGCCTCAACTTCAGCTTTGGCGCGGGCTTCCTGTGCGCTCTGAAGGCGGGCTTCCTCTTCTCTTAATTGTGCTTCGGCTTCGGCTCGGCGGATCGCCTCTTCCTCGGCCTTTTGGCGAGTTTCTTCCGCAAGCCGTTGTGCTTCTGCTTCGGCCCTGGCGCTGGCTTCGTGTTCCGCCTGGAAGTGAGCTTCTGCTTCAATTAGTCGCGCTTCCGCTTCTGCGCGACGGAGAGCTTCTTTCTCGGTCTTTTGGCGAGTTTCTTCCGCAACTCGTTGTGATTCTGCTTCGGCCCTGGCGCTGGCTTCGTGTTCCGCCTGGAGTCTGGCTTCCGCTTCAATTAACCGCGCCTCAGCTTCCGCCCGCCGGCGACGAGCAGCTTCTTCTGCCTTTACTCGACTCTCTTCGGCAAACTGTTGAGCTTCCACTTCAGCCCGCTCTCGAGCTTCCAATTCCGAATGTAGTCGCGCCTCTTCTTCTTTCATCCGAGCTTCAACTTCTGCCCGCCGCAGCGACTCTGCCTGGGCCCGCAGCCGAAACTCTTCAGCCAGCCTTTGCGCTTCTTGTTCAACCCTGGCGCGCGCCTCTTGTTCGCTTTGGAGCCGCGCCTCCTCGTATTTCAAGTGCGCTTCAACTTCAGCGCGACGACGAGCTTCTTCTTCCGCCTGATGCCGAATTTCTTCCGTGAGTCGATGACCCTCCTCTTCGGCTTGTGCGCGCGCTTCCTGTTCGGCTTGTAGTTGCGCTTCCTGTTCTTTCAAACGCGCTTCGCGCAAACGTGCTTCTTCTTCTGCCCGTTCACGAGTTTCTTCAACCAGCCTTCGCGCCTCTTCTTCCGCTCTGACACGAGCTTCTTCCTCGGTGTGAAGGCGAGCTTCTTCTTCCTGCAATCGCGCTTCCGCTTCCGCGCGGCGACGTGCCTGCTCTTCAGCCTTGAGGCGAATCTCTTCAGCGACTCGATGCGCTTCGGCTTCAGCTATCGCTGCTTGTTCTTCTAAACGGGCTTCTGCCTCGTTGCGTCGCTTGATTTCAGCCTCAATGCGAAGTCGCTGTTCCTCTTCGGCTTTACTAAGCGCGAAAATCTCTGCCTTGATCCGTTGCTCTTGTTCAGCCATGCGGCGTGAGACTTCCTCTGCCTGCGTCTTGACTGACTCGAGCTCGGCCAAACGTTGGGCTTCCTCTTCCGCAAGGACTCGAGCACGTTCAGCAGCGTGTTGCCGCTCTTCAGCAGCGCGACGACGTGCTTCCTGGAGTTGCTCCTCTTCGGCGCGGCGTCTCGCTTCGGCTTCCAAACGCTGGCGTTCAATTTCCTGCTGCCGTGATTCCTGCTGCGCTTTCGCGAGTTCTTCAGCCTCTACAAGTAAACGTGCTTCAACCTCGGCCCTCTGTCTGGCTTCTTCCAATTCGGACCGGCGTCGCGCCAGTTCAGCCGCCACCTGTTTTAGGGTTTCCTGTTCGAGACGGAGGCGGGCTTCCTCGGCACGGTGCCGTTCCTCAGCTTCCTGGCGGGCGCGTTCTTCCTCAGCTCGTCGCTGCGCCTCTTCGGCAAGCCGAGCGCGAACAGCTTCTTCGGCGCGTCGTTGTTCCGCCTGGCGTTGCGCTTCCTCTTCAGCCTCGCGTTTTGCCTCCTGCTCGGCGCGGATAAATGCTTCTACTTCGGCACGCATGCGAGCTTCCTCAGCTGCGCGCGCCTCCGCTGCTGCTTCGACCTGGCGGCGAGCTTCTTCCTCGGCGCGGCGGCGAATCTCATCTTCTACACGGCGTCGCATGTCTGCTTCCGCTTGCCGCCGAGCTCCTTCCGCAGCGCGAACTCGTCCCTCTTCTGCAGCGCGCAGACGCGCCTGCTCTGCGGCTTCGGCTTCGGCTCGTTTGCGGGCGCCTTCGGCTTCAGAACGCTTGCGGGCGAGCTCTTCCGCGGCCCTGCGCAGCGTCTCGGCTTCCAAACGGAACCTGTCTTCTTCTTCAGTCCTCTGCTTGGCCTCTTCTTCGGCGCGCTTACGGCCTTCCAACTCGGCTCTTACTCGCGCCTCTTCCTCGGCCTTTTGCCGCGCCGCCTCTTCGGCCACTCGCCTGCGGACCTCGTCCTCAGCACGCAAACGAGCTTCGATTTCCATGCGAACCTGCATTTCGCTTTCAGCCTTCACGCGAGCTTCGCCTTCAGCCATTTTTCGCGCGGCCTCAGCCTCGCGGCGTTTGTGCTCCAAGGCAGCGGCGGCCCTTCGCAAAGCTTCCTCTTCGCGCCGGAGCTGCTCTTCAGCGGCTTCAAAGCTATTGCTGGTTGTTGCCAGGGGTGCTGACGAACCAGTAGGAGTTGCTGACGATGAGTCACTCTCAAATGAATTGAGGTACTCAGCGAAAATCTCGCGCCTTGCCGCCGGGGTGGGCGTTTCAGTTCTTGTTTCTACTTCATGAGACTCAGCACCTGAAGGATTTTTGACCTCGTAAACAGCAATCGAATTGATCGCGTGACGAATTACGGTCGACGGAAGCTGGCGACTCGTTTCGCAAAGTAGCAACTCGTTGAGTGCAGGAATTGCCGACGGATCTCCAAGCTGCCCAAGTGACTCGACCGCAGCCCGGCGCACTTCGGGAGCGCCGTCTTCAAGTGAAGCGATCAGGTGTGCAGTGGCTTTCGGATTACAAACAGCTCCCAACTTTCGTGCTGCTCCGGCGCGTTCCGCAGGGGAGTCAGCGCTCCGCAACTGCGCAGCCGCATCGTCGAAAAAACCGTGGCTGAGGAAAGCCTGTCTGGCGCGGGCTTGTTGAGCTGAGTTGCGACCGCCAAGCGCTGCCAGCAGTTGTGCCGAAACATGCTGACGCGTAGCGGGATCTTTCGATTCAACCAGATTTGCGTCGTAGGCGCTTCCCGCAAGAAGTTTCTTGACTTCAACCTCGACGCGGTCGAATTGGCCAGGTGGGTGAGTTAACGGTTGTTCGGGAATCAAAGGTGTGGCCTCCGGTGATTTCTGGGTAGGGCTGGCGGGAGTTCGGGTGACTGTTTCGTCGGGATCCTGAGGAAGGATCTGAGGATTGAAATTTCGGGAAACTTGTTTGGACTTGAGTGCGGCGATGATGTCAGTCTTGTTGGCCGTGAGAGTCTCACGAATTGGTGCGGTCAAGGCGCCCTTGGGGGCGTCAACCTGAAGGCGATCGTTGTCGTCTCCCTTCAGCGCAAGCCTGATCCCAAGCTCCGCGCACATTTGCAGTATCGAATCTACGCTCATAGCTCAAAAACCTCCCGCTCTTCCTCTTCCCTATTCTGTTCGTCATGATCGGCACTGGGTGAAACAATCGTTGGCCTGGTTAGCGCGCCGCCATAAGACGACCTGGTCAACGGCTCTCGCGGCATTTGTTCGTTGATCCCGGAGTTGGATAGTTCATTCAATTCGGCACCCGCAGAATACCGGGGTTGGATCTTGGGTGTTTTTGCTTGTTTGGTTTTGCTAACCGTCTGCCGACGACGTCGAATGGCGGTCACCAGATAGACGAAAAGGCTTAGAAGGATCAGCGCACCAAGCAAGGTTGCGATGCGATTAGCCAACACCCATTGACGGGCGGCGGCCGTGCGGTTTTTCCAGTCTAGAAAACCGGCTGAACCAGATGAGCTGGTTTTCGATGGTGCGGTCGGCGTAGCGGTGACTAAGGGCTGATAACCCGTCGAGGTTCGGGGTGACAATATCGACGACGGAGATGACAAAGGCGAAGCAGATGCTGTTGCCACATTTTCCGTCGTCAAGGGGTTCGAATTCTTGTTGGCATTAGTTTTCGGATATGTTTGCCAGCTCGGATCGCCCGCTGCCTGACCCTCATTTACTATTCGTGCCCGAGAGTTCGTTGAGTCTGACGGCATTCGTCCAGCCGCATCGGCTCTGCGATCAGCAGGTCGCAAACCTTGTGCATTGTTGTTTGGGATCCTGTTTGCCGCCGAAAAAACAACGTCCAGGCGATTACCACGTTGATCGACTCGCGCGCTCGCCCCCGGCTGCAATTTGAAAGAGACGATTTGACTATCGCCCACTTTTTGCACCTGAACATCTTCAAAACCGTCTGCGCGGAAGTTAGGCGCGGCTGCGCTAAGATCTGCCTGCGGAATTTTGACGTAGAATCGATCCCCGCGGCGGAAAGCTTCGTAGTCAATTAATGGTGAGTCTGAAACAACTGTAACGCGAGAACCCTCGGCTGCCCCTCCCAGTTGTATGGCCGTGACATGCTTTTTGTCTTTTACCTGCCCAGCAGCTGTCGCCGACACACATAAAGTCAAACACGCACAGAACAACAACGCGACGCCACTGCGCCAAATCTTTTCTACATTCACAGACTTAAGAAGTTCGGTTTTCATCGGGGCAATAAAAGGGAGATCGCCAATCGCATTATCCGATCCTCGACGCTGGCAGTCCAGAGAATCACATCTCAAGATCGTTTAAATCCTGCTGAACCTCCGCTTCAAAATTTGGCTGCTGATCAGTTTCGGATGCCGGCTCAAAAGCAAACGCGAATCCGGGCTCGTCGTCGGCCTCAGCATTTTCTGACTCGGGCGTTTCAAAGTGAGGTTCACTATCTGCCTCGGAGGCTTCAACTGTTTCTTTTTCTAGTCGCTTTGCCTCCCGATCCAGCCTGTACATTGCTTCAAGCAACGCAGTTTTCACCTCTTCGCGGACACCATCTCGAACGGCCAGTTGTCGCAAGTGCTCAAATATGCCGGGTTGACCGGTGGCGGCTAGCAACTGAACGGCTTTTAGCCGAACATCCATGTTTGGATGATCGACGATGGCGTTGAGAATCGGGTCACTCATGTTTGCTTTAGCCAACAAGCAAATAAGCGAGAAGGTCTCGTAGGCCTGGCGGTAGTCGCTGCTTGCCAGTCGATCGACGTTTTGCGAAACGATTCCTGCCTGGATGCACGCCTTCGCGACGTTGCTAATCGTTTCTTCGTCCCTAGTTTCGATCACTCTGACGTAAGCATCAGCGCGATCGAAGCTCAGGCGATTGAGGGCACGAGCTGCGGCGGCCCTGACTTCACGCGACTCATCTGCCATGCCAATCAGGATTGCGGCGAAAACTGACTCATGATCTATCGAACCCAAACCAAAAATTGCTATCGCACGAAGATTCGGCTCGGACTCGTGGCGAGCAAGACTTGAGATCGCGTCCACCGAGCTCTTAACTCGAAACTGCGCCAGGGCCTTCAACGCTTCGGCTCGTTCCTGTACATCAACGCTTCCTACCAGGGACAGCGCGCGATTTAGTTGTTCATCATCCAAATGCTCAGGCAGTTCTTCCACCGATGAAGCCGGCTCGAGCCTGGTAATCTGTTCGATGACGCTCAGGTCATTCCCCATCCCAAGTTGTGCTGGTTCTATCGGCATTGCGTCAAAGAAGTCCAATCCTTCAACGGAGCAGGCGCTGAGTGTCCGGCTCAATAAGGCACTGGGAACGTCGGGATGCGTTCTCGCTATGTCTATCAAAGCGCCGATTGCTGACGGGAGTTTCAATTCGCCGATACTCAACACGGCCTGGTTTCTTACAATCGATTCCGAGTCGTAAAGGCCCTCCAGCAGGAACGGTAAAGCAGTCTCCGACTTGATCTCACCCAAAGAACGCGCTGCAGAAGTTCGTTCATACGGATCCGTAGAGAGCAGGAGGGCTGCACACTGACGTGCAACAAACCCGTATTCCTCCAAAGCCGCACGCGCTCTGCCACGAGCACTCTCGTCCAGGTCCGTAGCGTTTACGCCTTTGCTTAATGAAGTTTCGATTGCCCTGCGATCATCAGCCGCGCGGGATGCAAGCACATCCATTCGGTGAGGTTGGCCCAGAATCAGTTTTCCAACTTCCTGATCGATTCGATATGCGCCGAACAGCGTCGTCGGACCAGTTACCGACGTTCGAACACCCGACTGGCGTGAAGGCCCGTTTGCCAGGGCTGCGCCGCCTGTCTTTACAAGAGCTTCTCCGGCTGAGGGTGCCTCATGCGGCGCTCGAATTCGACCGTCAAGCGTTTGTTTTTCGACCCATTCGGCATTTTCGGAATCGTCCGAGTGTGCGCTCCCAGACACTTGTGCGACCGCCTGACGTGATCGCAGTTTGCGCGAGACGAGCAGACCAAACAAACCCAGTGTGATGACGATGAAAACGCTGGTGGCGGAAAAAATTGAGGCCAAGGCGCCCTCATCTTCGATTTGGACACTTACTTCCTCGCCTGCTGGCGGAGCGGTAGAAGCATCGCGTTCGGGAAGTGATTGGGCCCGAAGGGCTGACGCCGGTCCAAGTTGTGGGTTCCAATTGCTTGTTGACTGAGCAATTTCGCTTGATGACGTTGGAGATCTCGGAACCAAATCACTAACGGGTGACGAAACCCCTGACGAAGTGGAATCGCGTGGCGGCAGTTGGGTGTAGGTTGGATCCGCAAGGAGTTGCTGTTCCTCTGGGGATTTGTTGGCGTTCCTGGATTCGTACTCTGCCGCCAGCGCTTCGAGCTTAGTGTCGACCACCAGATTAATCTCGTTGCCGTCGGCCTGAACGTTCACAACGGAACCCGGCTTAGTTTGGAAGAGCACCTCTAAGGAGGTACCAACTCGAGTGACTTTGACACCTCGGATAGCTTTGAGTGAATCCGCGGCAATAGTATTCGGAAGGACCAAATGGAAGCCGTCCCCGTCTTGCCATTTTTGTGTTCTTCCCAGGGGACTCTCGGCGGCAACCGATACCTTCGTTCCTGCTCCTGCAGGCTGAGCTGACACTCGCAGCACTCGGTTCGGGGATCGCCAATCTTGCGCCTGAGAAACCAGGTGCGGAGCTATGCCCATGACGGCAAGCGACAGGAGCAGGCCGGCGCCAAGCCTGAAGACAACCCGAGCAAAGCTGGGTTTTTGGTTCAGACTAGAAATTGCCGATCGCTTCGAAGTGAAAAGATTCTTCATGGTGTGAAGGTTCGCCGGGAAGATTTGGGCTTTGAATAGGCCCTGGGCCGGCCGGAAGGAAAATCAATCGCGAGTCTGTTGGATAGAGACCGGCAGTTGGTATTCGGGGAGAACGAACGAACTGTGACGTTACTGTTCGTCGCTAAACTTGTAGCCAATTCCCCAAACGGTTAGAACCATCTGAGGATTCTCCGGGTTCTCTTCGATCTTGGCTCGCAACCGGTTGATGTGTGAATCAATAGTCCGATCGTAGCCTTCGTAGGAATAGTCCCAGATCTTTTCAAGCAGGTATTTGCGCGGAAAGACCCTACCCGGGTTCGCTGCGAAGAGCCTAAGGAGATCAAACTCTTTTGGAGTTAACTCCACCTGTCGCTCTCCGATAGTAACTTCACGTCTTGCCGGATCAATGCGGAGGCTGCCACGAACAACGGGTGCCTCGTCCTTGCCACCGGCGGCGCTTACCGGCATTCTACTGCGACGAAGGACAGACTTGATTCGGGCTTCAAGTTCACGCAGGCTGAAGGGCTTGGTGATGTAATCATCCGCGCCCATTTCTAACCCAAGTACCTTGTCAACCACATCGTCTTTTGCGGTGAGCATAAGAATCGGCATGTTATTCGCCTTTTCACGAAGCTCTCTGCAAACAGCCAGACCGTCCATTTTGGGCAGCATGAGATCGAGAACGACAGCATCAGGAGGATCATCCAGTGCTGACTTCACACCCATCAGCCCATCTTCAACGGTTTTCACGTTATAACCTGCGCGAGAGAAATACTCGCTGATTGCGCTCGAAATATTTTCATCGTCTTCGACGACGAGCAGCGAAACTCTGCGTTCGACCGGTTCGGTTGGTTGACTATTGTCCCTGGAAGTTTTCTGTCTGTCAGTAGCTGTATTTGTCATCAGAATGACCCAGAGGGAACTGACAAGCAGGGGTTCGGAGGTCTGGCGTCATGGGGTACGACGCCACGTCGGGCGAACGGAATACTACAGGACAACCCCTTCAAACTCAAGCCCTAACTTTCGCTGGCTCAACGGCAAAGCCGCCCAAGCCTGGAATAATGGAGCAACCGACTTGCATTTCCAGAATGTGGCCACCTGCCCCACATCCAAATCGAAATCCGGAACATCCGCGGGTAACGGCATCCCTCAGAATAGGGCTGGTCGCTTTCAGGACAGGGCGAGCCTCCGAGCCGTTATCCCCTACACCCATCAAGGATGCTGAACGCCCTGGCTGGCGGTTCCCGCCATCGCCTTGCGCAGCTCTGCCTGATACTCGCCGAGTCGGTTCTTAAGTCGACCCGAAATTTCCGTGTTGCGGCCTATTTGCTCCAAAACTGCTAGTCCGCGGGGGTCGCCGAGGCTGACTAAAGCATCGCCGGCGGCTGTCGCCAGATTAAGATCGCCGGAAGCGAAGGCTTTCCTGGCCGTCTCGGCAACCAACGTGAACGCCCGCGAGTCGTCCCTCCCAATTCTTCCCAACAATCGCAACGCCGCGGCCCTTACTTGATTTGCGTTCCCTGCCACAGCGTAACGAAGCGCTGCGTCCAATGACCGCTTGTCCCTTAATTCCCCGAATCCCGCCAGGGCCGAGGCCCTTATGTTGTCACGCCACGAAGGAAGATCCAAAAGCTTCACCAAACCGTCGTAGGCCTGGGGGCTCCGCGTGCTGCCAAGAGCCACAGCGGCGGCTTTGATCACTGCATAGCTCTGATCGTTTAGTAACTTCAGATATAAACTTGCGAGCGACGCATCATTAGACGTGGCCAGCGAAGTTACAGCCCTGGCGCGAACCCGAGCATCGACATCGTCCGTCGCGGCAATCAGAGCGCTCCGCGAAACTGGCGCCTTCACGTCCGCTAGTGCGGTAGCCGCATTTACACGGACGCCCCAGAATTTGTCGCGCGTAACGACATTTGAAAGCGCCAACGCTATTTGCTGCTTCTCAGTTTCCGAAGTCGTAGCCGCGGCGATGCGGGTTTGGAGTTGATTCAAGGCCCAGATTCGTCCCAACACGTCTTCATCTCGCGTCATCTGATAAGTCAATTCGTCAGTCGTCTTGGCAAACTCCAGTTCCTTTATTAGCGTGCCGTGATAGTCGAAGTTAACGAGTAAAGGTTTCGAGTCTACTGCCAACGAAAAAGTCTGTTGCTTCCTGGGAAGAATTTGCACTCGTTCCAGGTGTATCCCTGAAGCTGTACCGATCTCGATGCTCACCGGCGTTTGAAAGAGTGCCACTTGAGGAAACTGCGAAGTGTTATCGACCGTCTGTAATTGTTCGACCGAGAGCTTGAGGATTTTTGTCGTTGGATCATAGTCCTGGCTCACGCGGAAAATCGGATGACCCATTTTGTAAAGCCATTCGTCGAAGAACCAGTCCATCGCCTGTCCGGTTGACTCTTCAATTGCAATCCGAAACTGTTCCGTCTCCACTGGTTGGTTCGCATACTTGTTCAGGTAATAGTTGATTGCTCTCCACCAATTCTCTTCGCCGAGCGTTTGCCTGAGCATGTGTAGGACAGCACCGCCGCGTGGGTAGGCGTAGGTATCGAATACCGAATCCGGGCTGGCGTAGTTCTTTGTCACAATCGGACGACGGTTTCCCTGTTTCCAGGCAGCAAGGTAAGCGTCCTGATTGGCCTTTACATCTGAATAGAGAAAGTCGTCGCCGCCAAGTTTGTGTTCATCCCACATCGCCTGGAAATAGGTGGCAAAGCTTTCATTCAACCAAATGTCGGACCAGTCTCTACAGGTGACATAGTCACCAAACCACTGGTGGGCCAGCTCGTGCGCCTGTAGAC
>JBOGOP010000149.1:0-12803 GCA_050747225.1 Pyrinomonadaceae bacterium | reverse complement strand
CAAATATTTCACGCGCAAGGGCGACAACATCTACGTCACTGTTCCGATAACGGTGCCGGAAGGGGCGCTCGGAGCAAAGATTGAAGTGCCGACCGTGGAAGGCAAGGCGCAGTTGCGCATTCCGCCGGGCACGCAATCGGGACAAAAATTTCGCCTGCGCGAGCGCGGCGCGCCATCGCTTCGCAAGCCGGGAGCGCACGGCGATCAGTTTGTTGAAGTGCAAGTGACGCTTCCGAAAGTAATCTCCGAAGAGACAAAAGACCTGTTGCGGCAGTATTCGAAACTGAATGACGAGAACCCGCGGGTGGAAATGGGGCTGGAGTAGGACGAGTCTTTGGACTTTGGTTTTTGGTCTTAGCAAGAACGAGCTACTTTGAAATTGGGCTCAAAGACCAAAGACCAAAGTCCAAAGACCCAAGACCAAATCGATGAAACGCAAACTGAAGACATACACGATCAGCGCGGTGGCGGAGCAATACAGTCTGCATCCACAAACGCTACGCATGTATGAACGCGAAGGACTGCTCAAGCCGTCGCGGTCTGAAGGCAACACGCGTCTCTACACCGATCCCGATCTTGCACGCCTCGAATTAATTCTTTCGCTAACGCGCGACCTTGGCGTAAACCTCGCCGGGGTCGAAATCATTCTCAACATGCGCGAGAAGATGGATGCGATGCAGCACGAGTTTGAACGCTTCTTCCACTACCTCCAGTCTCACGCCGACGAGCTTACAAACTTTGACGAACCTCCAGCCGAAGGCACTACTGACGCGCTCGTTCCGCTAACACGCGCCGCCGCTCTCCGCCGTCGCAGCACTTCCCGCGGTTAAACCGAACTCTTCAAAACAACCTGCCTCAAGCAACAAGATTTCTTGTATCGAGCTGTGTAACCTCGATTGTGTGTAAACCTTGTTTGGTCGAGCCGTGAGGTGATAGATTGCGCATCACCCTGGGCCTTTCCCTAATACGATCCACCGCTTACAGAGTTAAAAACGCTAAATAGCGCCCGAAGAATGGTTCCCGAAGTCGGACCTTCATCGTCAGCGCTCCGGTGGAAGACGACAACATGAGAAGGCTCGTTTCGGCCCGTTTCATTACCTCGACGTTCCTGTCGACGCTGCTATTCGCGGCCATAAATCTGACTGAAACAAGGTCCATCTTTGGGCAAGATCTGGATAACGTGACACTCACAGGACGCGTGCTCGATCAGAATGGCGCCATCATTCCCGGAGCGAAGATCGAAGCCACCCTGATGAAGACTGGAGCAGCACGCACGACCGTTGCGGATGACGAGGGACGTTACCGCATTATTCAACTCGAGCCAGGCGTCTACAACCTGCGCGCTTCGTTTCCAGGCTTTGCACTTCAGGAGAAAAGAGATCTTACCTTCATTGCCGGCAAGAATGTACAACTTGAACTCACCCTTGTTCCGGAAGGCGTAACCGTCGACGTGGTCACGGTAACTGCTGATGATATTCCCGCGGTCGACACTACTCGCACCGTGGTTGGCGGCACGATTACAACCTCGGAGGCCGAATCGCTTCCAGTCAACTCGCGTTCACCGCTGGATCTGATTTTCACTTTGCCGGGCGTGTCAGAAGAGGCGCTCTCCACGCGTGAGTTGGCAGAAGATCGCAACACTTCAGCTGCCAACACTCCGGAAGAATCTGGAACCTTCTCGCTCGCTGGTGGTCCGGCCTATTCAAACAACATCACCATCGACGGACTCGATAACAACGACGATCGCGCGGCGCGTGAGCGGTTTCAGCCTTCTATTGAAGCGGTTGAGGAAGTTCAGATAATCACCAATCAGTTTGCCGCCGAGTATGGTCGTGCTTCCGGTGGGCGTATAAACATCCGCACGCGCGGCGGCTCGAATCAATATCGCGGACGCGCGTTCTACTTCTTCCGCGATGACTATCTCAACGCAAATACTTCAAATAACAAGGGGCGGGGGTTGTCGCGCTTGCCCCTCACGGAACACAATCCGGGCTTTACGTTTAGCGGCCCGCTGCGACTCCCGCTCTATGACGGCCGCGAGAAAACCTTTTTCTTTACCGCTTATGAGTACGACACGATCCTGGACTCGGCAACGATAAGCACGCTGGTGCCAATCCAGCAGAATCCACTCTTCTCAATTCCGAGCCCAACCGTGACCGATCCGGCGCTGATCGGCTCGTTGCGCTTCGCCGCCGGCATCGCACCGTTTGTCTCGGCCGTTTCGACGCCGGTTAAGAACCACACGCTGACGACGCGCATCGATCACAAGTTTTCCGATTTGCACAACGCTTCCGTCCTTTACCAGATAGGCCGACAGAAGAACCTGCGGCAGTTTGGCGGCGGCAACCGTCTCGCGGAAGCGTTGCTCGGCAAAACACGGAATACTGACGCCATTTCCTACACTGACAACTATGTGGTCTCATCCTCGCTCGTCAATCAAACTCGCTTCCAGTTTTCCCGCCTGACTCCCGGCGTAACGGCCGGCGGCGGCAGAAGACCGGTCGTGCTGATCACGCTCGACGACCCGTTGCCTACCTCCGATCCTGATCAGCGCTCCGGCACGCTGGTGGCCGGCTCATCAACTTCGGGCGCTACCGATCGCCGCGAGTCGCGCATGCAGGGGCAGGAGATTCTTTCCTGGGTACACGGCGCCCACTCGCTAAAATTCGGGGGCGACATACAGTACATCAGCTCGACCTTCATCGACCTTACGGACATCTCCGGCACCTTCAGTTTTTCTAACGCGCTGGATTTTATTGTCAACACACCAAGCCGCTTTCGGCAGAACTTTCAGTCGGAGTCAACACAACACAACGCGTACACGGGCTTCTTTGTCCAGGACGACTGGCGTTTGCTCTCCAATCTAGTTTTGAGTTACGGACTGCGTTATGAGAACGAGACGATCATTAAGGACCACAATAATTGGGGGCCGCGCATTTCGGCTGCCTACGATCCTTTCAAAAATGGCAAGACTGTAATCAGAGTTGGCGCCGGGGTTTTCTATAACCGCGCCCTGCTGCGCACAATTGACGATTTCACACTCGGCGCACAGCAGCGCTTCTTTGACACCAATGATCTGCTTAACCCAGCGACCGGGTTAGTAGGCAGCGCCGACTTTCACCGCGCTTTCATCGCTGCAAATCTAAGATTCCCAGAAACGCTGACCGTTGATTCACCGCTGGTGGAGAACTTTGGCGTCCTAAACGCCGGATTTTCCCGCCGGCTCGATCCCGGCTTGCGCATTCCGGAGAGTTATCAGGCCAACGTGGGGTTCGAAAGAGATTTGGGAAAGGGTTTTATCTTTGAAACGAACTACACGTTTAATCGCGGACTTCATCTGTGGCGTGAATTTAATGCGAATGCGCCGCGGCTTCCAGCAGGCTTCAGCAGCTTTTCTGAGTATCTCGTCTCGCGTGATTTTGTTAACTTCAGAAGCAGTCCGTTCGGCATTCGACCACTCTACAACGCCGGGGGCGCGGGTGAGCTCGTGCGCTTTTCCTTTGAACCATTCAATCCCGCTAGTTCCGGGCGCTGCGCAGGCACGTTTAATCCTGCCAGCTCCGACAGCGGTGGCTGCGTTAGCGAGTCTGGTGTACCCGTAACAATTTTCAACCTCAACAGTTTCTCATCGGGAGTGCCGGTCGTAGTTGCGCTTGCAGCGGTCAATCGCCTGCGCCCGGATCCAACTCGAGCAGACATCCAACAACTCATTTCGGCCGGCAACAGTTTTTACCATGGACTCACGTTTGAACTTCGCAAGCGGCTGAAACGAACCGGGAACTTCGCTCTCTCGTTCCGTTCTGCCTATACATTTTCACGCTTGACTGACGATGGCATTGTGAACACTTCAGATGCGTTGGTAGCCGGAGACTTCTTTGCTGAGCGTGCACGCAGCCTGCTTGACCGGCGGCATCGTTTTGTTTTTTCCGGAACGTTTGATATGCCACATTACCTCGGCAAGGTTCGCTTCTCGCCTGTCCTGCGGCTCGCCTCAGGAGCGCCTTTCAACATTTCCATCGGTGGCGCCGATCGCAACCTTGATGACGTCGGCAATGATCGCCCCAGCTTCACGGGCGACACCAGGCTGCTCCATTGGCGCGGCCCCGGCGACCCTATCGACCCGGCGATCCTGAATCTGTTTGCGCTGCCGACGATCGGCCAAACCGGAAACCTGCCGCGTAACGCCGGCCAGGGTCCGGGTCAGTTTTTCTTCGACCTGAGCATTACGCGCGAGTTTCGCTTAAGCGAACACATGCGGCTTCGCCCAGTCGTAGAGTTTGACAACCTTCTGAACAAAACTGTCTTCAGTTTCGGCAGCGAATTCATAAACTTCAGCGCCTTCGCACCTACCGCGACGCCGGAGCAGCGTCGGGCCTTCCTCGACTCTTTTCTTGTTACGACACGCACGCTCCACGCACGACAGGTTCGCCTGGGCGTTCGCTTCGACTTCTAGCCACAAGCTTCTTTCTGACGGTGCGTGCTTGAGGGAACGCAACTCAAATCCTACAACCAGCCTGCGAAGGCGCGTTGAATGCTTTCTTTCTCACGAGCCCGTTTTGGTTCCCGCCTAAACCGCGCTGTGCGGCTACATGACCGCTGTGGTAAATTCCGAACCTAATGCCGGACCCTTCGTCAACATCTGAACCCATCAACGAGGTCGACACAGCGCTCCTCGATGTTGAGCTCTTTCTGAAGTATCAGCAGCCCGAGCGGGCCATCAAGCGTTTGCTGGCCGGGATTGAAGGACAGCCTCGCTCGATTCCATTGCGTGAACGAATGCGCGAAATCTACATCGGGCAAAAGCAGAACGAGGAAGCAGCGCGGCAATGTGTGGCGCTGGCGAGGATCTATGTCGAGCGCGAAGAGTTTGACGACGCCTACGACCGGCTGCTGGAGGCCAAGCAGCTCGATGCTCGCATCAATATCGCCGGCGGCTTGGAAGCGATTCGCCGCGCTCGTCGACCGGATCTGCGCCCTGAAGCAGCGCCGGCGCAAACGTCTGCCGGACCGCTGGTCACGCTTGCCGGCGACCTGACCGCTATCAACGTCTTTGACGCGGTCCAGGTAATCGAAAACGCAAGGCTTACCGGAACACTCCTGTTAACGAACGACACGCAGTCTGGCAGCGTCTATTTCAACGAAGGAAGAATAGTCGATGCCGAAGCTGCGGGCGCCAGTGGCGAGCCCGGCTTTCGCCAGGTCGTGGAAATAACCACCGGAGGGTTTGAGTTTCAAAAGTCTGCCGAAGCATTTCCCGCGCGTATTCAGGCGGCGAGCAACACCAATCTCATCCTCGACGCGCTCCGTCAGCTTGATGAAAAGAAGAAGTAGGAGGCGACCTGTTCGCTCCCTGCTTCCTAAGAAGACGAGCCAGGCGTTTTTGTTTCGACGGGGCTAAGGATTCGGCAACTCGATCGTGAAGGTGCTGCCCTTGCCAAGTTCAGAAGTAACCGTGACTTCCCCGCCATGGGCACGCGCCAGGTGTTTCACTATTGCCAGGCCAAGGCCTATACCACCCATCTCGCGTGAACGAGCGCGATCCACCCGGTAGAACCTTTCAAACAAACGCTCCAGATGTTGGGCCGGAATGCCTTCGCCTGAGTCTTCTACCATGATCTTTGACCGGCGACCGGAGACGGTAGACCGCCGGTTAGCTTCGGCTTCCGCGTCCATTTGATAGCTGATCTTCACAGTGCCGTGCTCTCGATTAAACTTGATCGCATTCTCCACCAGGTTCGTCAGCATCTGTTCGAGCCGGCGCCCATCCGCGTAAACCATTGCCTCGGGAGCCACGGCATTACTTACGACTATCCCCTGTGCCGCTGCTTTGGTGGCCAGCGATGCGACAACATCGTTCACGATTGGGAATAGCTCGACCTGCTCGGCCCTAACCTGCACGTTGCCGGATTCAATAGCGCTTAGTTCGAGCGTGTCGTCGATTAGGTCGTGCATTCGCGTTGCGTTTCTGCGAATGATCGAAAGGAATCGGTGACTGGCTTCCTTGTCGTCGATCGCACCTTCTTCGAGCGTTTCGATGAAAGCGAGAATCGCGGTTAAGGGAGTGCGCAGCTCGTGCGAAACATTGGAAAGAAATTCCTGTCGCACATGCTCGAGTCGCTCAATGCGTGTCACGTCGATGAAAACGCCTAAGGCTCCCGCGGTTGTCTCGCCGCGTTTTCCATTCGAGCTCGTCAGCGGGACGACGCGGAGATCGAACACTAGCCGTTCTGGTCCGTGCGTTTCAACCTTAACGCCACTCCGTTCGGTTCCTTTCAAAGCGTCCAGAAAAGCACTGTAGATTGCCGGATTGCGAGTGAGCTCAGTCAGGCGCTGAGCTTCGAGCGTGCCACGAGAGAGATTAAACAGGCGATGCGCTGCGGTGTTTGAAGCAACGACCCGCATATCCCTGTCAACGACCAGTAAACCTTCGCGCATTCCGTTCATCGTCGCTTCAAACAACTTCCCCAGAGCGAAAGTATCTGTCGCTGCTTCCTCTTCGTTCGCATCAGCGCCAGCGCCGTTCGCTTCCGATAGTTCCGTTGAGGTTTTACCTGAAAGTGCTTTGACGATCAGAACGGCCGCAGTCAGCACGACGATACCGGCAAACACCGCTCGCAGTGCGAATGAAGGCAGAAGCAGCACAACGGCAAGAGAGACTGCGGCGACAACGATCAGTGCATTTCGTTTAGACACGATTGGATCTTTTCACAAACTGAAGGGGCCTCAAAACAAGTTAGCGACAACTCCTTGGAGTGCGGCGACCTGTCGCCGCTTTCGCCGGTCGCGACCTGTCGCGGCCACGGTTAGCTTGAAACGATTTCAAGAATAGGGCGTCAAGCCGCCCTGGGCCAAGGCGGTGACAAGTCACCGCACTCCAAGGAGTCGCCTCGAGCTAAGGCGTGTGTAACTTGTTCAGAGGTTCCTGAAGTCTATCGGACAATGGCTAAGCAACCGTTGGACAACCCACGAAACGGTAGCCGACGCCAACCACGGTTTCAATACAATCGCCGCATTCGCCCAGCTTCTGGCGCAAACGCCGGATATGGACGTCGAGCGTGCGCGCGTCGCCGTAGTAGCTGTAGCCCCACACGTTGTCGAGAAGTTGTTGGCGGGTAATCACGCGGTCAGCGCTCTTCGCCAGCACAGACAGCAAACTGAATTCTTTGTTCGTCAGTTTCACCTTCTGTCCATCACAAACGACGCGGATGTCATCAAAGTCGATCAGCAGGTGATCGTCTTCGTAAGTCTTCCCGGTGGTCTCGTCCATGCGCCGCATGACCGCCCGCACACGCGCCAGCAGTTCTCTCACCGAGAATGGCTTCGTAATGTAATCGTCGGCGCCAAGATCCAGCCCCGCAACTCGATCTGATTCAGAGGCCTTGGCCGTTAACATGATGATGGGCGTACGACGAGTAGCGGGTTCCCGGCGCAGCCGGCGGCACAATTCAGTGCCACTCATCCCCGGCAACATCAGATCCAGGATTATCAGCGACGGCGATTCCCGTTCATTAAGTGCGGCCGCTAATCCCGCTTCTCCGGTCAACGCGGTTATGGCCGGCAATCCTTCGCGCTCGAAGTTGTATTTCAAACTTTCCGAGATGTCTGGATCGTCTTCAACGATAAGGATTGGTCGCGTCATGTTTGCAGGCTTTCCGAAATCTCCTTTAGTTCATCCGGACGAAGAAAGAAGATTTGTCTCCTCCCAATGACCACTTGCTCAACCGGGACAGACAGGAATGTCTGTCCTACTTAAAATGCTTGATAAACGCAGCTTCAGCCATGTAGACCGTCAACTCGCATATGTCCGTGACGTAATCACCGATCCGCTCCAGGTGCTTGGCCACAAACAGCAGCCGCGCGTCACGAGTTGCAGTGGATGGATCAGTCACCATCATTTCAATCAACTGGTGAAAGACGTGGTTATAGAGTTCATTGATCTCGGCGTCACTCAGAATCACCTGGCGGGCCGCGGCCGCATCGCCCGACGTAAAGGCGTCAAGCGCCGCTCGCAGCATCCGCAGCGCGTGTTCAGACATGCGTCCCAGATCAACTACAGTCTTCAACTCCGGCTCGTTGTTAAGATCGATGGCCACACGCGCGATGTTGGCCCCGTGATCGGCGATGCGCTCAAGCACCGGCGCCATCTTGGCGACGGAGATAACAAAACGAAGATCACGCGCCGCGGGTTGCCGTAGCGCAATTATGTCGATGCACTGGCGATCAACTTCGACTTCCAGCTGATCGATCTGGTCGTCCTGTTCAAGAACCCGACGCGCGAGATCGCTGTCGCGTTCAGTTAGGGCCTTCATCGCTCGTTCGAGCGCGGTTTCTGCTTCGCCCCCCAGCAACAGCACGCGGTCGCGGAGCGAGTCGAGTTCGTCATCAAGATGGCGGTGATAATCCATAAAATATCTTCGTACTTTTGTTCTTTGTTCTTTGGTCTTTGGTCTTTGGTCTTGGGTCTTTTGGCCTTTGGTCTTCGCAGATTACGCTCGAGTACTAAGAACAAAGTACAAAGCTCAAAATACAAAGACCAAAGACCTAAGACCTAAGCCCATTTCTCTTAACCAAACCTTCCTGTTATGTAATCTTCTGTCAGTTTCTCATCTGGATTGGTGAACATCTTTTCAGTTGAGTTCACCTCAATCAACTTGCCCAGCAGGAAAAAGGCGGTTGTATCGGAAACACGCGCCGCCTGTTGCATATTGTGGGTCACAATCACGATCGTATACTGCTTCTTCAGCTCAACAATCAGCTCTTCGATCTTGTGCGTGGCCACTGGATCCAGCGCCGACGCCGGCTCGTCCATCAATACTACCTCAGGCTGGATAGCCAACGCTCGCGCGATGCAAAGGCGTTGCTGTTGTCCGCCGGAGAGACTCAATGCAGAAGTTTTCAAACGGTCCTTCACTTCGTTCCAAAGCGCTGCGTCCTTCAGTGCCTGCTCGACGCGCTCAGCCAGTTCAGCTTTAGTCGCGGTAAGCCGGTTGATTCTTAAGCCGTAAGCGACGTTGTCAAAGATTGATTTCGGAAAGGGGTTCGACTTCTGAAACACCATACCTACTTTTCGCCGCAATTCAACCACGTCTGTTCCCGGCTGATATATATCGATCTCATCCATCAACACTTCGCCGACGACGCGCGTTCCGGGAATCACGTCGTTCATGCGATTCAGTGTCCGCAGAAAGGTCGACTTGCCACAGCCAGACGGGCCGATGAAGGCCATCACTATTCGTTCCGGAATTTGCAGCGAGACGCCATGAAGCGCCTGGGACTTGCCATAGTAAAAGTCGAGGTTATTGACAGCGATCTTCGCTGCCTCTCCGGCCCGTGGAGAATCCGATGCACCCGAGTCGCGCTCAGGAACTTTTACCCTGGTGGTTATTGTTGGCGCAGTGGTCGACATTCGTAATCTAAATCTTCAAGTCCAATCTGAGATTTCAAATTTGGGATCTCAGATTCCCGGATCAGATCTTAAACTCCCTCGCATCACTCTCTTTGCGTCAAAACCTTTTCCGCGTCAGAACGCGCACGACAATATTGATCGAGAGGATCAGGGTCATCAAAACCAACGTTGCCGCCCAGGCCTGCGCATGCCATTCGTCATAAGGCGAGATTGCATAGTTGTAGATTTGCACCGTCAGCGACGCGATCGGCTGATCAAGGTAGTAACTAAAGAAGCGGCTGCCAAAGGCGGTGAACAATAGCGGCGCCGTTTCCCCCGAGATACGAGCGATCGCCAACATCGCTCCGGTCGCGATTCCTGACGCCGCCGCCGGAACCACAACCCCAAGAGTGACGCGCCACTGTGGCGCGCCCAAAGCCAAAGCGCCTTCGCGCAAACTGTGCGGGACAAGCTTGATCATTTCCTCTGTGGTGCGGGCTACAATCGGAATCATGATCAGGGCTAATGCCATGCCGCCTGCGAGTGCAGAAAAATGTTTCAGCGGCACCACAACGATCGTGTAGACAAACACTCCAGTGACGATCGATGGAATTCCGGTTAAGGTGTCGGCCAGAAATCTGACTGCACTGCCAAAGCGACCGCTGCCAAATTCAGAAAGGTAAATACCTACAGCAATGCCAAAAGGCATGCCTAAGACTGAAGAAAGCAGAAGCAGCATTACGGTTCCCAGGATCGCGTTGCGAATACCACCACCCTCGCCAACCGGCCGCGGATCGTTCAGCAGAAAACTCAGGTTGAGCGCGCCGATCCCCTGCATGGCGATGTAGGCCAGAATGATCAGCAGAATGCCGATTGCCGCGACCGTACAAAACGCGGTGAGCGAAGTCATGGTCGCACTTGTGGTGCGTCGTATCCGGTCAACTCTTCTCATTACTTACTTCAAGTTTCAAGTTTCAAGTTTCAGGTTTTCAAACTTGAAGCTATTTCTTACGCTGCTCCGCCGACGCCACTCGTCTTGCGCGTCACATTCCACACCAGAATTCTGGCGATGGCGTTAACAACAAAAGTTACGAAGAACAGGATCAGTCCCAGTTCAACCAGGGAACTGAGATAGAGGTCCTTTGTTGCCTCGGTAAACTCGTTGGCTATTGCGGAGGCAATCGTGTATGACGGATCGAACAGCGAAGCGCTGATGTGCGCCCGGTTACCAATTACCATGGTCACCGCCATCGTTTCGCCAATTGCCCGGCCCAGACCAAGTATTACGGCGCCGGCAATTCCTGGGGCGCCGTTTACCAAAACTACGCGCGTCGTTTCCCATTTAGTCGCGCCCAACGCAAGCGCCGCTTCGCGCTGTGAACCTGGCACCGCCGCCAACACGTCGCGCACCACGGCCGAGATGATTGGCGTAACCATGATTGCGAGAATAATGCCGCCCGTAAGTAAGCCGATTCCGGTTATCGGCCCCTTGAAAAATGGCAGCCAGCCAAACCAACGCTGCAGTGGCGGGTCGATGTGGACCCGCAGAAACGGCGCCAACACAAAAATCCCCCACAGGCCATAAACCACCGAAGGAATCGCTGCCAGCAGTTCGACCAGGAATGCGAGTGGCCGAGCGAGTTGCCGGGGCGCTTGTTCGACCAGGAAGACAGCAATGCCCAGCGAAAGCGGCACGGCAATCAGTAGGGCTATCAACGACGACACTACCGTGCCGTAGATAAAAGCCAACGCTCCAAATTGATCCTTGACCGGATCCCAATCCGTGCCAGATAAAAACCGAAAACCAAACTGACTGATTGAGAGTTTCGACTTGTAGGCCAGGGCAAGAATCATCGCCGCCACGATCAAGAGCACTAGCGTTGCGGCGCCTAACAACAGAAGACGAAATATCGCATCACCGGTGTTGCCAGTGGGCGAGAGGGCGCGCTGCACAGCGCTCAAGCTGTTGTTGCGATGTGGGCGTTTTCCGATCGCTTCGTCCAATACTTTTGATCCCAGGTTTACGGGAGCGGGGGCAAGCCCACCTTCCCAACCTGAGAGACTCCCATCGCGCCCTGTAACTTCGGCCGGGAAAATCTCTCAATCCAGATCAGCAAGTAAACTGATCAATCTCGGGGTTGGGAAGGCGGGCTTGCCCCCGCTGCTTTCGTTTGTCTAACGCAGAGGCTTTCCTCCCGAGGTGATGGAATTGATCTTTGCTTCAGCGCGTTTCACGATCTCGGCCGGCAGCGGTGCATATTGCAGGTCCTTCGCAAACTGTTCGCCGTCGTGAATACCCCACCAGAGAAAATCAACCAGCGCCTTGCCTTTGTCGGCGTTCTTCTGATCCTTGTAAGCAAGAATGTAGGTATAGCTCGAGATGGGATAGGCATTCTCCCCGGCGGAATTAGTAATCGACACTCGCAAATCTTCAGGTGTTACTGCGGAAGCTGAAGCAGCGGCAGCGGTGACAGCGTCAATTGAAGGCTCGACAAATTTGCCGCTCGAGTTCTTGATCAGCGCTACAGGAAGTTTGTTTTGCACGGCATACGCCAGCTCAACATAACCAATGGTGTTTGGCTGTTGCTTGATTTGCCCGGTCACACCTTCGTTGCCCTTGGCGCCCTGGCCAACCGGCCATTTGGGCGACTTATCAGTGCCCACATTTGCTTTCCATTCCGGACTGACCTTTGAGAGATAGTCAGTGAAAACGAAGGTCGTGCCGCTGCCATCAGAGCGATGTACTGTCGTTATGTCCGCAGCCGGAAGACTGACGCCGGGATTGTCCTGCTTTATGCGTGGGTCGTCCCACTTCTTGATCTTGCCAAGAAAAATGTCAGCAACAACCTCGGGGGAAAGATGAATCGGCTGCGTGATTGAAGGAACGTTGTAGGTGACAATCACCGCGCCCAGCACCGTTGGGATATGGATTAATTCGCCCGGCGCAGCCTTCAGTTCTGCATCGGTCATTGGGGCGTCGGAAGCGCCGAAGTCTACTGTCTGCGCCTGAATCTGCTTGATGCCGCCCCCGGAACCGATCGACTGATAGTCCAATTTAACGTTCGGATGCAGCTTGCCGTATTCGCTCATCCATTTTTGGTAAATCGGCATTGGGAAAGTCGCCCCTGCACCCTGGAGACTGACTGCGCCGCCACCCGGGCTACAGGCAAGCGCCAATAGCGCAAACGAGGCGAACAGGATGACCGCCGTTATTCGAGAGGACTTCCAAAGAGAAGGCATAAGTTACTCCAGGCTGATGATTTGGTCTTCAAGTAGGAATCTAGGCGTGGGGGGACAGGTGTCAGCACGTTGGTGCACGTAAAAGTGTTGAGCCATGGCAAAGTGTCAGCAGCTCCGTGCAGTTAGTGGAGATACCTGGGTGGCAACTCATAGGGAATGGTACGCAGCAATGGTTGAG
>JBOGOP010000148.1:0-12839 GCA_050747225.1 Pyrinomonadaceae bacterium | reverse complement strand
GCCAGAATGATCCAGGTCACGGACACTCTGCCGGGCGACATTTCACACCGAGTCGTCGACGGCAACTCCCAGCCCTCGATTTCCGATGACGGCCGTTTCATTGCCTTCTCTTCAAACCGAGATCTCGCAAACCAAAACGCGGATGGGAATCTGGAGATCTTCGTTTACGACTCGGTTGGGCACAGCTTCAATCAGTTAACTAATTCTTCCGGAATTACGGGCGCAAGTGACGCGAAGCTCAGCGGCAACGGCGCGAGCGTGGCGTATATCCGCGATACCGGAGCGACTCCGAGCCCCAATCGCAATCTGCTGCTTCAAAATCGAGTCGGCACGCCGTTGGTCCGCACGCTCGCGACCAATATTCCTTTGCTTGCCATGACGTATGGCCGTGCGATCAGCGATGACGGCGCGCGCGTCGTCTGGTCTGCGCAAACTGCTGCCAATTCCACTCAGGTCTTTCTCTTCGACGGACGGAACGACAACACAACTCGGCAGATTACGACTCTGGGTTCGCGCTCGATTGACGTACAGTTGCACCCGAGTATCAGCGGCGACGGAACCAGAATCTCTTTCGCTACGCGACGGGCCGTAGCTGGCCAGGGCAGTAACTCGGACACTAGCGTTGAGCTTTACACCTTTGACATTCCCTCAGGGACGCTGGGGCGCGTCACAAATGTCAACGCATCTGGCGCAACCGCGGATGTCGTCTCATCAATGAACGATGACGGCTCGCTGATCGCCTTCAATTTTCCGCGTTTGCTTTCCGGTCCCGTATCACAGGAGGTTTTTGAGAACGACTCAGAAATCTATATCAGCGGCACGCCGCCGCGACCTTCCTCGGGGGCCGTGACTGTCCTAAATCGCGCCTCATTCGGTCATGAGCCCGCGACAACCAAAGCCGTCGCGCCGGACAGCATCGCAGTTGCCCTCGGATCAGCACTGTCATTCACGACGCAACAGTCTCAGCGACAAGCCGACGGTAATTTTCCGACGACGGTCGGCGGAACGACGGTTACGGTCAACGGCCTGACCGCCGAAATATTTTTTGTGTCCCCTAACGAAGTGCACTTCCATGTGCCGCTCGATACCTCTGTCGGAATCGCCGAGGTCGTGGTAACAAACTCAGATGGCTTTCAAAGTCAAGGCAATGTAACCACATTAAGGGCGGCGCCAGGTGTTTTCACAGAGACTGGTGATGGACTTGGCGAAGGAACGATTCTGAACGCCGATACGTTGCAACCCGGACCCTTCGACCCCACCGCTGGCAACCTGCGACTGATCGTCTTCGCGACGGGCGTGCGCAACGGGACGACAGTCTCAGTGACTGCAGGTGGCCGTGCGCTAACGCTGGATTCGATTGTCCACACGGCTAACATGCCCGGCATGGACGAGATTCACGTGCTTGTGCCGGCGGATTTGCGCGGCGTCGGCGAAATAGATTTAGTGGTACGGGCTGATGGTCGCGATAGCAATGCTGCGGGTGTCGAATTCAGCGGCGACCCGCGTCGCGATGTTTTAATAAACGAATTCCTGGCTGATCCGCCAGATGGCGCGGCCGGCGATGCTAATCGCGACGGCGTGCGCGATTCTGCTGACGACGAATTCATTGAGTTAGTCAATACGACAAGTCGCGATATCAACATCAGCGGTTACCGGATTTTTGCTCGCGGCACTGGCGCCGATACGCTTCGCCACGCCTTTGCTGCCGGCACGGTCCTTCGTTCGTGCAGTGCAATCGTAGTGTTTGGTGGCGGCATTCCTGCGTTCAATCCAAATGACCCTGCTTTTGGCGGCGCGCTGGTTGTCAAAGCCTCGACCAATAGCCTTTCATTAGTTAACTCCGGTGGCGTTCTCTCCTTGCAGGATCCAGCTGGAGGGATTGTCAACCTGATCGCTTATGGCGGCTCCAGCGCAATCGACGCCGGCAACAATCAATCGGTTACCCGCTCGCCTGACATCACCGGAAACTTCACGGAACACCTCGCGGCTAGCAGCGGCGCGCGCTCCTTCAGTCCCGGCACACAAATAAGCGCAGCGCCGTTTAGTCCCTGCACGCCCGCGATCTCTCGTGTTGAAGTTTCGCCAGCTTCGGCAACCATCAACTCAGGCGCTCACCAACAGTTCACCGCGCGCGCGTTTGACGCCGACAACAACGAAGTCGGAGGCCTGCTGTTCTCATGGCAGTCAAGCAATACGAGCGCAGCCACGATCGGTCAGGACGGTCTCGCGAGCGGTATCTCGGCGGGTACGGCAGAAATTCGGGCCACTGGCCGCGGCGTTCAGTCTCCGCCGACTATCTTGACAGTCAATCCAGTGGCTCCGCCTAATGTAGTTATTAACGAAGTGGATTCCGATCAGGCAGGGACGGACACAGCGGAGTTTGTCGAAATCTACGATGGCGGAACCGGTAATACTTCCCTGAGCGGACTAGTTGTCGTGTTCTACAACGGCTCTAACGACCAGTCGTACGCAGCCTTTGATCTGGATGGACTCAGCACGAACGCCAGCGGTTACTTCACGCTCGGCAGCGCCGCAGTCCCCGGAGTCGATCTAGTGTTCAACGATGGAACCATGCAGAACGGTCCAGACGCAGTTGCGATCTACCTCGGCAACGCGTCAGCTTTTACTAACGGCACACCGCTAACAACCACGAACTTGCTTGACGCACTGGTTTACGACACCAACGACGCAGACGATCCCGATTTGTTAACATTGCTAAGTTCGGGCCAACCTCAAGTCAACGAAGATGCCGGTGGCAACGGCGAAACTAACTCGAACCAGCGCTGTCCTAACGGCTCGGGCGGCGCGCGTAATACGTCTAGCTACAATCAGTTTGTGCCCACACCCGATGGCGCGAACGTGTGCATGGTCATTGCGCCGCCTCCTACGTTGTCGATTAATGATGTGTCAATGAATGAAGGCAATGCCGGGCCGGCCATATTTACCTTCACTGTGAGCCTGTCGGCTCCCGCGCCCGCTGTAGGTGTCACGTTTGATATAGCCACCGCTGACAACACCGCGACTGTTGCCGACAATGATTACGAAGCGAAGAGTCTGACCGGACAAACGATCGGCGCCGGCAATCAGACTTACCAGTTCAGTGTCATCGTCAATGGTGACGCCGGGGTCGAGTTGGATGAAATATTCTTGGCTAACGTCACCAATGTGGCGGGCGCTACCGTTGCCGACGGTCAGGGTCAGGGCACTGTTCTTAACGACGACAGCCCGACTCTCAGTATTAATGACGTCACAGCGAACGAGGGCAACAGTGGCGCCACCACCTTCACGTTCACCGTCACTTCATCGTTACCTGCGCCCGCGGGCGGCATCACATTTGACATCGCCACCACCGACGGCACTGCGCAGGATGACGCGCCGCCAGGTGAGGACAATGACTATGTGGCCCGTAGCCTCACAGCGCATACAATCAACGCGGGCAATACGACCTACACCTTTGACGTCACGGTTAACGGAGACACACTGGTCGAGCCTAACGAGACGTTTCTCGTCAGCGTGACCAATGTTTCCAATGCGTCGGTAGGTGATGGCACTGGCCAGGGGACAATTCAAAACGACGACACCGCCAATCTTGTAATCAGCCAGGTTTACGGTGGTGGCGGCAACGCGAGCGCGACGTACACCAACGACTTCATTGAGATCTTCAATCGTGGCGCCACAACCGTAGATTTCTCAGTAACGCCCTACTCGGTGCAGTATGCTGCGGCAACCAGCAACTTCTCGACTAATAAGACTGACATCACTTCAGGAATGCTTTTGCCTGGTCACTACTTCCTGATTCGCGAAGCTTCGGGCGGGGCGAATGGTGCGGTGTTGCCGGCCCCTGATGTTTCGACCGGCACTATTAATTTGGCGACCACCGCGGGCAAGGTGGCCCTGGTAATAGGCACCACCGCGCTGACCGGAAGTGGCTGCCCGTTGGGGATAACGGTGATGGATTTCCTGGGCTATGGCGCCACCGCCAACTGTTCCGAGCTCGCGCCGATCGCAGTTTCAGCTACAAATTCAAACGCTCGTTCCGTAATCCGAACAGTAAGTTGCATCGACACCAACAATAACGCTGCCGACTTCAGCAATCCTGCTACCGCGCCGGTAGCGCGCAATACCGCGACCGCCACAACAATATGTCCTTAGTAAAACTAAAACGCCTCGTCCTAGAGCCGACACTTGTTCTGCTGTTTGCTGGCAGCTTCGCGCCGGCCGCCTTTCCGCAATCTCGCCGAGCACAACCGGGCACCAACCCAACAGCTGCTGCAGTCCGCGCGGAATTCCTGCACGCCTGGAACGGTTACAAAAAATATGCCTGGGGCCACGACGACCTGAAGCCACTCAGCAAGAGCTATCACGATTGGTATGCCGAACCGCTGCTGATGACGCCGGTCGACGCACTGGACACGATGATTCTCATGGGGCTGAATCGCGAGGCCGCAGCCACGAAAAGGTACATTATTCAGAATCTTTCCTTCGATAAAGACATCTCGGTCCAGAACTTCGAGGTCACGATTCGACTGTTAGGCGGACTGCTTTCGAGTTATCAGCTTACAGGCGACAAGCGTCTGCTGGCACTTGCGGAAGACCTCGGCAAACGACTGCTGCCGGTATTCGAATCCCCGACCGGCCTGCCTTACCGTTACGTAAATCTCAGGACAGGCAAAGTACGTGACGCGAAAACAAATCCGGCGGAGGCGGGCACGTTGCTGATCGAGTTTGGCACGCTCAGCAAACTTACCGGCCGGCCGATCTTTTACGACAAGGCCAAACGCGCGTTGGTGGAAATCTACAAACGACGCTCCGCCATCGGACTGGTGGGGACCTGGATTGATGTCGAGACCGGCGAATGGAAAGATACAGACAGCCACATCAGCGGGGCGATAGACAGTTACTACGAGTATCTCCTGAAGTGCTGGCTGCTCTTCGACGATCAGGATTGCAAAAAGATGTGGTTCGACAGCATCGCGGCGATAAACAAATACCTTCCCGATGAAATCGAACGCGACTTCAAGCAGCGACCTGATCCGCAGCTCTGGTATGGTCATGCCGACATGAACACAGGCAAACGCACCGCTACAACTTACGGCGCGCTTGACGCATTCTTTCCAGCGGTGCTGGCGATGTCAGGAGATCTCGGACAGGCGAAGCGTTTGCAGAAGTCGTCGATGAGGATGTGGGAGCTTTATGGCATCGAGCCGGAAGAGATTGATTACAAGACGATGGCGGTTACCTATCCCGGTTATCCTTTGCGACCCGAGATAGTCGAGTCAACCTACTATCTTTATCACTACACCAGCCGGGAAGCGGTCAAGCATAGACGTGGCACGACAATGGTGTGGCCCTTAAGCGGTCGCACCGCCGGCGCTGTCTATTTGCAGATGGGCGAACGGCTCTTTCGTGATTTCGTGAAGCATTGTCGCACTGACGAAGGCTACGCGACGCTGAAGAGTGTGGTCACTAAGGAGAAGTCTGACTCAATGCAGAGTTTTCTGTTCGCGGAGACTTTCAAGTACTTCTATCTTCTCTTCGCTCCCCGAGGCACGCTGGACTTTGACAAGGTGATCTTCAACACCGAAGCGCATCCGATTCGGCGCACGTGGCGGAAGTAGGACAGACTTTCCAGTCTGTCCTTTTCACAGCGTCAAGGGCGCGAAATGTAATAGCCCAGGGCAACGCCCTCGGTGCTGAGCCATATGAGTCTTTTGAGCGCTGAAAGTGCGAAATAAGGACGCTTAACCGAAAATGTTGGGAGTCCCCCTTTATTGCGCGCTTTCAGCGCTCGGGAATCGCGCGGACATCCTCCTGGGCCGATGGCCCAGGCTATTACATTTCGCGCCTTTGGCGCTGAGAACCTGCAACCATGAAGTCCTTTGTGCTGAAACTCTTTTTCTTTCTTTCGTTAATTGTCGCGTTGGGACCAGGCGCCCAGGGCCAGAAGGTAACGAGAGAAGATCTAATCGCTGCGGCCCGCGAAACCATGTCTGCTGCGCGCTACTGCGCTCTCATCACCATCGACTCTTCAGGCCGCCCGCAAGCGCGAACCCTCGATCCTTTTCCTCCTGACGAGAATATGGTTGTTTGGCTGGGTACGAATCCGCGCAGCCGCAAGGTTGCCGCCATTCGGCGCAACCCTCGAGTCACGCTTTATTATTTCGATCGCGAGGCGCAGGCCTACGTCACCGTCTTCGGCATTGCCCGGCTGGTTAACGCTCCGCAAGCGAAGTTGAAATGGTGGAAAGATGAATGGAAATCGTTCTACCCCGACCGCACTAAAGATTACATTCTGATTCGAGTGACGCCGCAGAAGCTGGAAGTTGTGAACGTGACGAAAGGCATCGTCGGTGATCCGCACGCCTGGAAACCGCCATCAGTGACGTTCCGAAAGCCACGATGAGTTTCGTTTAGTGTGCCTTCGTGTGAATTCGTAGATCGCATGCCCAGTTCGATTGGAAGCGATCCACGAACTTAAACTAAGACACACGAACAAACATCACTCACCTACCCATACAAAATACCAGGATTCTTGCTAACGTAGGTCCAGCGAAGGTGGTTCAGGGTCTCTTGCTCACCGCGATTAACAACCCTTAGACTTCGGCTCATGCATGAGATCGCAGATGCCCTCCGTTCGCTGCGCGAACATTTTGGCTTCGACGACTTTCGCGAAGGCCAGCGCGAAGTGATTACGGCAATTCTCGGAGGCAAAGACGCCGTAGTCGTCATGCCTACGGGCAGCGGCAAGTCTCTGTGTTATCAGCTTCCGGCGCTGATGTTGAATGGCGCCACGCTGGTCGTCTCTCCCTTGATAGCTCTGATGAAGGATCAGGTTGATGCGCTGCAGGCGCGGCAACTCCCGGCGACGTTCATAAACAGCTCAATTCCCGAACGGGAGCAGTGGTCGCGCATTGAAGGCTTGCGGCGCGGGCATTTTAAGTTGGTCTATGTTGCACCCGAGCGTTTCCGCAGCCGGCGCTTTCTCGACGCGCTCCGGTCGGTCAGCGTTTCGCTGTTCGCCGTTGATGAAGCGCATTGCATCTCAACCTGGGGACACGACTTTCGTCCCGATTACCTGCGCCTGAAAAGCATCATTCCGCTGCTGGGCAAACCGCAGACGCTTGCTCTTACCGCTACCGCCACGCCTTACGTTCGCTCCGACATAATCGAGCAACTTGGACTTCTGAAGCCTGAAACCTTTGTGAGCGGCTTTGACCGGCCCAACCTGACCATTGATGTGGTGCACACGGAAAAGGAGCGCGAAAAGGTTGCGCGCATTAAGCGCCTGGCAACGACCCACGACGGCTCGGGAATCATCTATGCTTCCACCCGCAAGGCGGTCGAGCAGGTTACGTCAGAATTGCGGACCCTGGGACTAAAGGTCTCCGCCTATCATGCCGGCCTAAGCGATGCGGCACGCGTCAAAGCTCAGGAAGAATTCATGGCGGGCCGAACGCAGATGATTGTTGCCACGAATGCTTTCGGCATGGGCATCGACAAGCCGGACATTCGCTTTGTCGCACACTATCAGATGCCCGGTTCGATTGAGGCTTACTATCAGGAGATCGGCCGCGCCGGACGCGACGGTCTGCCTTCGTCCTGCGTTTTGCTGTTCAACTATGCCGACAAAAACACGCACGACTTCTTCATCGAAGGCTCCTACCCAACCGCCGAACTCGTGCGCAGCGTTTACAGCACCCTGGTCTCAACAGGCCTCAAGCGAATAGAACTATCAGCGGCCGAGATTGCGAAGCGCGCCGGCGCTCGCAACGAGATGGCTGTGCAGTCGTCGCTTTACTTGTTGGAACGCGCTCGACACATCGCCCGCGTTGCGAGTGCTGAAAACCGGTCAGCCGCAAATCAACGTCCTCCGTGGGAAAGTACTGCCGAAGTAACCAGGCCCGCTCTTACTGGGACCGCGGGCGTCTCGCCCGCTTTAGCCAGGATAGATTCAACTACCGCGCGACGTCGCGCGCGGAGCATCATCATGCTTGACGATGTTCCGGCAACCAACCTTCGCATCGACTTCGCCGACGTAACCCGCCGCGCTGCGCTCGAGCGGCGTAAGCTGCGCGAGATGATCGAGTTTTGTTACACCGAATATTGTTACCGCGCGCACATACTGGATTACTTCGGCGACCGGCACCACGTGCGCCACTGCGGCACCTGTGGAAACTGCTCGCCAAACTCACCGGCGCGCAGTCCGCTGACCAGCGCCGAGGTATTAAGCGACTCACCTGTGGCGGGGCGCAATCGCCGCAAAGGAACGACAGCGGCCACGGTGGTGTCGCCGCGCGCGCTTACCAGCGAGGAGAGTTTGCGTGTGCGAAAGATTCTGGCGTGTGCAGCCCGCATGAAAGGGCGTTTTGGCAAGCAATTGCTTGCCGCGAGCCTGCGTGGCTCGGCTGCGAAGAACGTAATGCAGGCCCACCTGAACGAGTTATCCACCTACGGTTTGCTCAAGGACATGCGACAGGAAGACATCCTGCTTTACATCGAGACGTTGCTAAGCGCCGGTTGTTTGCGCGTCAGCGGCGGGAATTACCCGACTATTTGGATAACGGAGTTGGGAGAACGGGTAATGCGCGAGCAGCAGCAAATCGAATTAGCCATTCCCGAAGGCGGACATACGATTCCGATTGACGAGGATCGCGCGCCACCACAAACCGCCTTTCAAACCCTTGCGCTTCACCGTCAGGGCCTCTCCGTAGCAGAGATTGCCGCGCAACGAGGGCTGGTGGCGAATACGATTGAAAACCATTTGGTTGAATGCCTGGTTGCGGGGCTCGACGTGGATTTATCGCAGCTGGTTTCAAGCGAGGATCGCGAGCAGATACTCAAGGCAATCGAGCAGCATGGGACGGAGAAACTAAAACCGATTCATGATTCGCTGCCGGAAAACATGACCTACAACCAGATCCGCTTCGTCGTAGCCGAACACTTGAGATCTACAAAGTCTGTCAAGTGATCACACAACTCCCTTGGAGTGCGGCGGCCTGGCGCCGCTTTCGCCTTCGCCGCTCTACGCATCTTTTTGAAAGAACCTGGCTGAAGCTCGGGGTTGAGTTAAGGTCATGAATGGCCAAAGCGGCGCCAGGCCGCCGCACTCCAAGGAGTTGAGGCGAATGCTCTGGTCGAGTGGGTTAGCGCACAACACCGGTGAGGGGGCTCGACGCGCTAGCGTAAAGCCGTTTCGACATGCGCCCGGCGACGTATGCCAACCGACCAGCCTCTATCGCAAGTTTCATCGCTTCGGCCATCTTGCCGGAATCCTGCGCTTCAGCGATTGCCGTGTTCATCAACACTGCATCGGCGCCAAGTTCCATCGCGATCGCCGCATCGCTCGCCGTGCCCACGCCGGCGTCAACAATGATCGTCGCATCCGGAAGCTGCTCGCGCATGATCCGCAGGTTCGCCGGGTTCTGAATGCCGAGTCCGGATCCAATCGGCGCCGCCAGCGGCATCACTGCGGGACAACCTGCGTCCAATAGTTTCTTTGCCATGATCAGGTCGTCAGTGAAGTAAGGAAGAACAACAAATCCTTCGCGAGCCAACACCCGCGCCGCTTCCAGGGTTTGCTCGTTGTCAGGAAAGAGCGTGGTCTGGTCGCCAATCACCTCGAGTTTGATCAGGTCAGTCCCCAGGGCCTCGCGCGCGAGACGCGCGGTACGAATCGCCTCTTCGGCGCTATAGCACCCGGCGGTGTTGGGAAGTATTGCCAGCGAGGGATCGAGGTGATCGAGAAACGATTCGGTGCTGCGATCGAGCGGCACGCGTCTGACGGCAACGGTAACCATCTCGGCGCCTGACGCGCGATGCGCTGCCTTCATCTCTTCGAAGGTGCGATATTTGCCGGTGCCGATAATCAGCCGCGACCTGTAAGTACGACCGCCAATCTCAAACTTGTCAGATGGAGCTACTGCTGGTGTTGACATGAGTGAATTATAGGCGGCCTGCTGCTGCGTGCCAATTCTCCGTGAAGCAGATTGCGGTTTTCTATGTGTTGAGGACTATTTCATAGGCACACGATCCACGAAAGGACACGAACCTACACGAACCCAAATTTCGTGTGTTTTGTGTGAGTTAGTGGATGGTAAGACCTTTACGCTGCTGCAAACTAACACTTGCGTTTCAACCGCCGCCGACAAAGTGAACGATCTCGATCCGATCATCCGCTTGAAGTAAGGTGTCGGTCCACTGTGCGCGGCGAACGACGCTGTGATTGAGTTCGATTGCGATTTGTTCAGCCTTCAGATTCAATCCGTCGATTAACTCCGGAAGCGAGATATTCTCTTCTACCTCCCGAGGTTCGCCATTGACCTGAATACGCAAGGCTAGACCTCATTCAGCGGGATGAATCACACGTCGCAATTCAAGCGCCTCGCCCTTCACCACCGCGCGAACCAAAACTGCCGCCCTTCCCGAGGTAAAGGTGGGCATGGTTGCGGTGACGGTCGCCACGCCGCCACGCTCAGTTTTCACAGAATATATTTGCGGGCGGAAAGCAGTGCCCAGGATCTTCACGGACAGAGCAATGCCCGGGAGCGGCTTCTGCCGCTTTCCCGATCTGTCCGCCAACTCAATACGAATCGTTAATGTCTCTCCGGCGAGGAACTCTTCTTCGTCTAATATCGTCAGGGTCAGGCCACCTTCCGATTGAAGAACTTCACTCTGCGGCCATTCCCGCGGCAGATCGTGCAGCGTGTCGTCGTCTGACTCGCCAGCACCGGCAACCGCTGCTTCCTGAAGTAACCGTTCGTCCAAAGGTGCAGTGTCGCGAGGTGCAGAGCCATCAGCGTCCTGAACTAACGCTGCTTCATCTGCAGGCTCTCCCAGTGTCCTGGCCCCCATCCGTTTCAAGTCGTCAATTCTTCCAGCATTGATAGCGGCGCAGATGAGTTGGTGCTGCCGTTTCAACCGCCTGGTCAACACCTCCTCGCTAAATCCAACCGCGATCAGGTCTTCGTAACGTGAGCGTTTGGCAGCCAGAATCGCACCGCCTACGTACACGAGCGAGAGAATCAAAGGCGACTCGAGACCCTTGTCCTCCGTTTGCACGTGATAGACGACTCCGTCGTGTTCTATGTCAGTGTTGAAGCCGGTGATCACAATCTTGAATAGCGGAAGTCAGATATTTCAGGGGTCGTCGTCAGGTAAGATTCCTGAATCTGAATTGAAGTTAACACAGCCATTTTTGCAGGGTCAATTACGAAATTGTTTCGTCGATCGGCGCCGAGAACGTTGCTTGACACCCCAAATCACTTCGACTAGGATTCGGCTTGTACAATGATTCTCAATCTAGCACGGCTTCGGGTGATCTTGTTGGACTCGAATGACATTCGTCTCTCGTTGAGTTACGGCGTCTCCCGGCGCGGAGATCTGATCCCCAAGGCGCGCAACCAATAATGGAATTCCGTCTTTACGACTACCTGCCAATCCTGCTGATGTTCATAGTCGCAGGGGGATTTGCCGTGGGCAACATCATACTTTCTCAGTTTGTCGGCCAGCGCAAGCACACCCGAACCAAGATGATGCCCTACGAGTGTGGCAAGGATCCGGTCGGCACTGCTCGCGAGCGGTTCTCGGTCAAGTTTTATTTGATCGCGATGATCTTTATCCTGTTTGATATTGAAGTGATTTTTCTCGTGCCGTGGGCAGTTGTCTTCAAAACTCTCGCCAGTCCTGTTTATGGTCTGCGCACGCTCGTCTACGTCGAGATGATGGTTTTTGTGGCCCTCTTGCTGGTGGGTTATATCTATGTAGTCAAAAAGGGAGCATTTGATTGGGGCGAGACTGCGCGCCGCGAGGCTGAGGCTGAAGCCCGGCTGCTGCAGGACATGGAAAACCGGAAACGCGAAAGCAGACGCACCGCTGCTTAATGAATCCGGGCCGTTAGGAAATTCGAATGGGACTTGAAAACATCATTGCCGAAGCATTGCCGGAAGTGTTGACTACGCGGCTCGATTCTTTAATCAACTGGGCCCGCAAGTCTTCGCTTTGGCCGGCAACGTTTGGCTTGGCCTGTTGCGCTATCGAGATGATGAACGCAACCTCGTCAAGGAACGACCTGGCGCGCTTCGGCTCGGAAGTTTTTCGCGCCAGCCCGCGCCAGGCCGATGTGATGATTGTGTCGGGCCGTGTTTCCAGAAAAATGGCGCCAGTGCTGCGACGCATCTACGACCAGATGCCGGAGCCAAAGTGGGTTATTTCAATGGGGGCTTGTGCGACTTCCGGTGGCATATTTGATAACTATGCGATCGTGCAGGGCGTCGACAAGATAGTTCCGGTGGACGTCTACATTCCCGGCTGCCCGCCCCGCCCGGAGATGTTGATTCACGCCGTGATGATGTTGCAGGACAAGGTCATGAAGGAATCGTCGCGCGATCGTAAGGACATTCCTGAGGACGAGGCGCGCAGCGCGACGGTCCCCGGAACCCTGCCAATTACCGACGGTTCGACAGTTAAGGATGTTCCGACCGAAGCGCGGCCATATTCCATCGCTTCCAGACACGAGCGACGCCGCTCCTCTTAAGTTCACGCGGGCAATTTGTTTCATGACCACAGGGGAAAACAACCAGACCAGCTTGCCTGAGCCGACGACAAATCCAGATCAACAATCGACGCCGTCCCAGTTGGTGACGGCGTTGCAGCGTGAGCACCAGCATTGGATAACGGAAGTTATCGAGGCGCACGGTGAAGTTACCGCCGTGGTGCCGGCGCCGCACATTGTTGACGTGTGTTCCGTTCTCAAGGCCGGCACGGATTCGAAGTTTGACTTCCTCGCCGACCTTTGCGGGGCCGATCGAGGGGTCGAAGAGGAACCGCGCTTTGAAGTTAAC
>JBOGOP010000147.1:0-12841 GCA_050747225.1 Pyrinomonadaceae bacterium | reverse complement strand
GCGTATTCCTCCTTAGCAATAAGGTTGATGGTTCCGTCAAAAACTCATCAAGAATACGCCACCTCTTTCATCCGCTCATACACAACTTTCGAGCATAACTCCCAATCCGACTGGCACAGTCACGGTCGCGTATGACAACCGTAGCCGCGTAAGTTCAGTGACCGATGTGTTTGGTCAGATGGTTAGTTATGCTTACGATGCCAATTCCAATCGTACGCAGTTGAGTTTAAATGGCGGCACGAGCGCTACCTATCAGTACGACGTCCTGAACCGGCTGACACAATTGGCTGATGCCGCCAGCCTTAACACAACCTTCGGCTATGACGCGACCAACAAACTCACTTCGCGTAACCTGCCCAACGGTGTAGCCACCAGTTATCAATACGACGGCCTTGACCGCCTAACGCGTCTCACGCATTCAAAGGCCGGCAATACGCTTGCCGACTTCCAATACCAATTAAATACCGTCAGCAACATCACGCAGATGACCGATGGAGCGGGAACTCACGGCTACAGTTACGACACTCGCGACCGGCTTACAGCAGCGACGCATCCGAACCAGACAAACGAGAGTTATACGCTTGACGACGTTGGAAACCGGACGGCGTCCCATCAAGGATCGAGTTACAGCTATCAGACTTTCAACCGACTTACGGCCGCAAATGGAACTTCGTTCACGTACGACACCAATGGCAATCTGACTGCAAAAACTGACGGTGGCGGGACTTGGATATACGCGTGGGATTACGAGAACCGGCTGACACAGGCATCACTATCCGGCGGTGTCACGATCATCCACTACTCTTACGATGCACTTGGCCGGCGCATTCAACGTACGAGCAATGTCAGCGGCATAACGAAGTTTGTCTACGACGGCACCGATGTGCTCCGCGATCTCGATGGGAGCGGTGCTACACTGGCAGATTACCTTAACGGACTCGGAATTGACGACAAGCTGCGCCAAACTTCGGGCGGCGCGACACCTTATTTCCTGACGGATCATCTGGGTACGACTCGATCTCTAGCCGATTCGAGCGGCAACCTCAGTTCGAGTCTTGGTTACGATTCGTTTGGCAACGTGACCAGCGGCTCCGTTCCGAGCCGCTACACCTACACGGGCCGCGAGGCTGACTCGGACACAGGGCTGATGTTCTATCGCGCCCGCTGGTATGATGCGCGACAGGGAAGATTTATCGGGGAAGACCCGGTTGGTCTCAAGGCCGGCCCCAACCTTTACTCCTACGTGAACAATCAACCAACTAGATTTACCGATCCGATGGGAGAGAATCCAATATATATTGTGGGCGGCATTGCGATTGCCGAAGCCTTGCTACATCACTTTCTTGCCCGTCGAGCAGAGCGCTTCTTTCCAAACGTCGCTGATCCCCACGGCCGCAAAAAGCACTGTTACATAAACTGCATGTCACTCAGGATTCATGGAGGAGAACGGCTTTGGCCAAACATCATCAGCGTCGGACAAGAAATCCCAACCATTCTTATCCAGGGTCTATTTGAGGGGAACCTTCGGGCTGAACTAACTGAATCAGCCGGCGACTTGGCAGCCGATGGTTTTGGTCAGATGTCGGCGTACGTCATTTGGAAATCCTGCAAGGAGTTATGTACACAATGCCCATGACATTTAATCGCTTGGGAGTTTTGATTGCTAGCGGTGTGGTGACTTTGGCCGTGGTTTTGCTGCTCTTCTCGCTCCAGTACGAAATCGGCGGACCCGCCGGTTGGCCGGCCACTGTCAAGCTCTATCGCAAAACGTTAACCGGAGAGACTAGGGCAGTCGATGCCCAAACAGGACAAACTCTGTTCCTGTACAGGCCAGAATACGACATGAACGTTCATCCGGTCAGGATTGAGAAAATTGATGCGAATCACTGGCAAGTGGTGTTTGAGGATCCAAAACAATACTAGTTAAAATCACTAGCGCTCCCGCCTGATACGATCCGCAGCAGACTAGAGACGGCACGAGCGCTACCTATCAGTACGACGTATTGAGCCGGGGCTTCCTATTTCCTTAACGATCATCTCGGCACCACACGCGCCTTAACAGATTCCAGTGGTAACATTTTGGCCAAGCCTCACCTATGATTCCTTTGGTGGGTTAACAAGCAGCTCTGCCCCCACGCGCTACACCTTCACCGGCCGCGAATTGAGTTAAGCTCGAAAGTTGTGTATGAGCGGATGAAAAAGGTGGCGTATTCTTGATGAGTTTTTGACGGAACCATCAACCTTTTTACTAAGGAGGAATACGCCGTGAGGGAAGATAACTTAGTTGGGTATAGGAATCCAGGAATCGCGTTGCCGGTGGCTGACGCGCTGACTGAAGTGTTGCGTCGTGGCAGCCGGAGAGTTATTGCAGCAAGCAGTGGAGGCCGAGGTGGCGGAGGAGATCGCACAACGTTACGAATTTGTTTACGATCCACTCGGTCGCGTCAGTCAGAACACAAAAGGCACAGCGACAATGTCGTTCGTCTACGAGGAAATCGCAGCCAGCGAACCGACTACAACAGCGCGGTTACCGACTACACGTATGACGCCGTGAACCGGCTCACCACTATCAGCTATCCCGACGCGACTTCAGCCACTTATGGCTACGATGTTCTGTTGCGGCTGACAACAGCGACCAATCCGACTGGCACAGTTACGGTTGCTTACGACAATCGCAGCCGGGTCAGTTCGGTGACGGATGTTTTTGGACAGGTAGTCGGCTATGCTTACGATGCCAACTCCAATCGCACGCAGTTGAGTTTGAATGGAGGCACGAGCGCTACCTATCAGTACGATGTCGTCAATCGTCTGACGCAACTGACAGACAACGCCAGCTTGAACACAACTTTTGCTTACGACGCGACCAACAAGCTCACTTCGCGTAACCTGCCCAACGGTGTAGCCACCAGTTATCAATACGACGGCTTGGACCGACTGACGCGGCTCACGCATTCTAAAACCGGCAACACACTCGCCGACTTTCAGTACCAATTCAACGCGGTCAACAACATCACACAGATGACCGACGACGCTGGCGCGCACGACTACACCTACGACACGCGAGACCGGCTTACGGCAGCTACGCATCCGAACCAACCAAACGAGAGTTACACGCTTGACGATGTTGGCAACCGCACGTCGTCGCATCAGGGATCAAGCTACACGTATCAACCATTCAACCGTCTCGTGACAGCGAACGGATCGTCGTTTGGATACGATGCCAACGGCAGTCTCACTGCCAAGACCGATGTGAGCGGAAGCTGGACTTACAGTTGGGATTACGAAAATCGTCTGCTGCAAGCGAGTAGAGCAGGCGGCGTCACTGTAAGCTACGCGTACGACGCGCAGGGCCGGCGGGTGCAGCAAACCAGCACTACCAGCGGGACGACAAAGTTCGTCTACGACGGTGCTGATTTGCTGCGCGATCTCGATTCGAGTGGCGCCACGGTTGCGGATTATCTCAACGGACCGGGCATCGACAATAAACTCCGTCAGACCACCGGCGGCACAAGCTCTTCCTTCGTTGTTGATCACCTTGGCACAACCCGCGGACTCGCAGACTCCGGCGGCAACATCGTCTCTAGTACTGGTTATGACTCCTACGGCAACGTCACCAGCGGCTCAATACCCTCGCGCTTCACGTTTACAGGCCGCGAAGTCGATGGTGACGCAGCACTAATGTACTACCGCGCCCGCTGGTACGATCCGCAGTTGGGAAGATTCATCTCCGAAGATCCGATTGGCTTAGATGGCGGGATTAATCAGTTTGCATATGTTTCCAATCATCCGCAGATCGCAACCGATCCTTTCGGGCTGTATGAGATCGATGTTCATTATTATCTTACCTATTATCTGGCCAGAAAGACGGGCTGCTTCACAGATGTTCAAGCCCGCCTGATCGCGGAATACGATCAATTGGCTGATGATGACAACGATCACGCACCGGGCCCCCTGCGTAGCGGTAGGAACGTCGCCTTTCACGCTTTCGGTACACCGGCGCAAAATGCCGCCCGGGCAGTCGAGCTTTGGGATTTGGCAACTCAAGGACAGGGGAGCCTTTCGCATCTTGGCATTTTCTTCCATTTCTTTCAGGATTCTTATTCTCACCGCGCCTTCGCCGGTAACGCTAATACGGGTCATGGAAGAGCTGGCCATAGTCCGGATCACACAAACGGAGATCCTACAAAGGCGATGGAGATGGCTAGAGCCACATGGGACCAACTAAACCACTTTGGCAGAGAGAAAGGAATGTGCTGCCGTCAACAGGACCCGGACTGGGCTACGGTCGGTGCTTTTATTAGCATAGGATATGACCTCTCCACGAAGGAAGGCAGAAAACAAGATTTTCTTCACGAGATCAGCGATTCAGATCTGCGGACTAAGATTCAAGTGCTGGGTGTGCCTTGGAGAAATGTCAATGGCAGAAGTAGGCCGTAGACCAAAATAACAACTGAAGCCTGGGAATCTTGGTGAGTCACTAACGGAGAGAAGCGTGAAACTTAGATACTCTTACATCAGCGCCGGGGGCTACTTAGTGCTAGCGATTTTATATGTCCTGACGCTTTTTGTTCAGACAGGACATGAGACAAATCCTTTCGACTTTTTGTTTTATGTCAACTGGCCAATCTGCTATATCCTGGATTTGTTTCCCGACCTCATCAGGTCAGAGAGCGCGTTACCCCATATTCTCACCTGTCTTGTGGCAGGAGTATTTCAGTCCGCGCTTATCGGCTTTCTCATTGATGTTGTTGTAAGTCACTATCGACGCGGCTGATTCTTGAAGTCCGCGGATTTCGGCTAGTGTCGCCAAGCAAATCGACCACTATTCGTTCGGCAACAGTGGCGGCAGTTCTTTACGCGTTACACCTACACCGGCCCGCGAGGGCGACTCGGACACTGGGTCTTATAGCGGTTCCCATTCCCTATCTGCTCACTGTGGCTCAATACTACTTGATTGGGTTTGGACTGGATAAACTGCTGACTCTCAGGCGTCGAGATGGTGAGCACGGACGCGCTGGGCCGTTCCTATGATGCGAAGGGCAACCAGCTCTCCGCGCACTTCCATTCTTCAGGTTCGGATTACAGCTACGACTTTGAAAACCATTTGCCGCAAACTGCGACAACTAGCGGTTTGAGTGAAGGTTCGTTATGAACTAGCAAACCTTCATCAGTGAAGCACGACAAACAAAAGCAGCGAGCAAGTTGCCTCGCTCGCTGCATCGTATTCCCGGTGAAAATGGGTCTATTCGATTGTGTTACCGGCCGTCTGAAACTTCATGACGGGCTCGGCCGCTTGATTTGGGACGCTCACGTTCGTCGCTCTTTGCGGTAGCGAACCGTTGTTACCCGGTTGGGCGCCCCTGGACGTGTTCACGTAGGTGAGCCAATCGCCGGGAGCTTTGCGTTCGCCCTTGGTTATCTCAAAAAAGGCTTTCTGTATTTTTTCCGTAATCGGACCGCGACCGCCTGCGCCAACCGTTATACGATCGACGGAACGGATTGGTGTGATCTCGGCGGCGGTTCCGGAGAAGAAAAGTTCATCAGCCACGTAGAGCGCGGCTCGTTGAATGCTGCGTTCCTTCACGGTGATTCCCAGCTCATGGCAAATTTGAATCACGCTGTCACGAGTAATCCCAGCCAGGATTGAAGAAGAGAGTGGCGGCGTCAGGACCATCTCATTGCTGACGGTGAAAATGTTCTCGCCCGAGCCTTCCGAAACGTAGCCGCGATCATCCAGCGCTATGCCTTCCGCAAAACCATTAAGCAGCGCCTCCATTTTAATCAGCTGGGAGTTCATGTAGTTTGCGCCGCTCTTGGCCATCGCCGGCATGGAGTTTGGCGTCAGCCGGTTCCAGGTTGAGACGCATACGTCAACCCCTTTTTCGATCGCTTCGTCGCCGAGATAATTGCCCCAATCCCAGGCGCCGATATAACAGGCCAGCGGGTTGGGAAAAGGATTGACTCCGAAGGCGGGCCGCTCTTCGTCGAGACTTCGGAACAGGATGGGACGGATATAGCACTGTTCCAAACCGCTGCGTCTCACTAACTCGACCGACGCGTCGAATAGTTGGCCCAGCGTCCAGCCATGATCCATCCGGTAGATCTTCGCCGAATTCAGAAATCGCTGCATGTGTTCCTTCAAACGGAAGACTGCCGGACCCTCTTTGGTCGCATAACAACGGATGCCCTCAAAGATGCTCGAGCCATAATGAAGAACGTGAGACATCACGTGCACGCGCGCGTCGTTCCAGGCTATGAATTCGCCATCGTGCCAAACGACGTCACAAATACGCGGAGTTGCCACATTTTTCTTTTTGTCTTCGTTTGAGAACATGGTGTTCTTCTCCTTCGATCAAAATCGGGAACCAGCAGTGAGGATAGTCTAACTAAAAAGTCGCACGGAAACGGTTTCGTGGAAACTATTCTACAGGAAGACCGGTTCCTTTCAGAAGGTTGGGGGCGGTACTTACCAAAACGATTGTCGAGAACATGGCACGATACAGTAAGCCTACTTTGCTTGGCAAGCGGGTAACGCAAACTGTTAGTTTGCGTTCCGAATGTTCGCAAAGTAACATCAAAAATGCTTCAGCTAATAGCAGAGACTCTTAATTCGCCGCGCTTTCCGGTGAAGGACGGGTCGCTTTCGGATTTCGGTTTGACTCGGGCGTTAGTGAGTCTCCCTATTCGTTATCTGACTTTAGTAGTTCTTATTCTGATTCCGGTTCTTCATACGAACTGCCGCATGACTGAAAAAACTGCCGCCCCACGTAATACAACACCACAAGCAGGTGATGTGAACGCCATTCACCGGCGAGCGATTGCCATCGATATGCACGCCGACACACCTCAGCGTTTGCTGGACGAAAAGGTGGACCTGGCCCAGCGGCTTTCGGATGGGCATTTTGATTCTGTTCGAGCCCGCGAAGGCGGACTCGATGCCCAGTTCTTTTCGATCTGGGTTGAGCCGCAATTGTTTGGCGGCGGTGGGCAGACGGCGATGAAACGGGCAGATGATCAGATTGCCGCCGTCCACGCGCTGGCCGAACGCCACCCGGAAACCTGGCAGTTTGCGACCACCGCCGGTGAGATTCGCCGGATTACATCGGAAGGAAAGCTAGCTGCGTTGACCGGACTGGAGGGCGGCTACGCGATCGACGAGAAAATCGAAAACGTCGAGCGCTATTACAACCTGGGAGTCCGCTACATGTCGCCTGCCTGGACGGAAAGCCTGAGTTGGGCCGGCTCGTCCGGCGACGATGCCGGCAAGACGCGCGGGTTGAATGATTTTGGACGGGCCGTGGTTCGTGAAATGAACCGCCTCGGAATGATGGTTGACGTCTCTCACGTTTCTGACAAGACGTTTTGGGACATCGTCAATACCTCTACTAAACCGGTGATTGCAACCCACTCCGGATGCCGTGCCATCGCAAACGTGCCCCGGAATCTCACCGACGACATGATTCAGGCAATCGCGAAAACCGGCGGCGTCGTAAACGTGATCTTTTATCCTGAACACCTCGAACCGGGGTGGAGCGAGAAGAAAAGGAAAGTTGACGTCGAAATCGCCGGCGAAGTAAAACGCGCTTCCGATGCGGAGAAGGGCGACGTTGCGCATAAGAAGCTGGCACGCGATCGGGTGAGACGCGAGGAGTTTGCGAAACGACTGCCGCCGGTCGTCATCTCGCGTCTGGCTGATCATATCGATCACGTGGTGAACCTGGTGGGAGTTGACCACGTGGGAATTGGATCTGATTTTGATGGCGTGCAGTCAACGCTCAGTGATCTGGCTGATGTTGCCCAACTGCCGAACCTGACGCGTGAATTGCTGCGACGCGGTTATTCAGAAAGCGACGTCGACAAAATTCTCGGCGGGAACATGCTCCGCGTCATGCAGGCAAATGAGTAGGACAGGCATTCCTGCCTGTCCCCTTTCATATGCGACCGAAATCGATTACGGGAAGGGTTCAACGAAAGCCGCGCATCGGTTTCCACGCGCCTATCAAAGGGGGCTTACACGAAGCGCTCATTGTTGCCAAAGATACCGGCTGCGATACGGTACAAATTTTCTCTCGTAATCCTCGGGGCTGGATGGCCAGGCCGCTTACAGCCGAGGACGTCTCCTTATTTCATAAAACACGACGCCTGACTAAACTGAGTCCGGTCCTCATTCACTGCAACTATCTGGTGAACCTCGCTGCGGCGGATGAACTAATTCTGCAGAAGTCGCGCGCGTCTTTTCGCGAAGAGGTCGAGCGAGCGATTCTGTTGGGCGTCGATTATCTCGTGGTGCATCCGGGAAGCGCGCGCGGAGCGAATGAAGCCGATGGCATACGGACGTGCGCCGAGAGTCTCAAGTTTGCTTGCCGCCGTTTGCAGTTCGGAAAGCTGCGCATTCTTCTCGAAAACACTGCGGGTCAGGGCGAGTGTATTGGTCATCGCTGCGAACATTTGCGTTGCATCATGGATGCGTGTCCAAGACTTCCGCTGGGCGTTTGTCTTGACACCGCTCACGCCTTCACGGCCGGCTACGACATTCGCGAGGAAGATGGTTTGGAAGCATTGATCGATAGACTTACGGCCACGGTAGGAACTCGGAACGTTCGTGCCATTCATTTCAACGACTCTCGCGCGGCTTACAATTCACGCGTCGACCGCCACTGGCACATCGGCGAAGGCCACATCGGATCGGACGCCCTTCGTCGCGTGGCCCAACACCCTAAATTCGCCCACGCGGCTTTCATTCTGGAAACGCCCTATGACGATCCCCGGGCGGACTTGAAAAACTTGAAAATGCTGCGTTCTTTCGTAGATACTGGCGCTGCATAGTTCAATACTTCCGCTTACTACCGCTAAGGACATTGCCTGCTGACAGGAATTCACCCTTCCCTCCAGCCGCTTTGACGTAACTACATTTTGTAACTACACTTCTATGCGGTTCGAATGGGACGAAGCCAAGCGTCTGTCCAATCTCAGATGTCACGGATTTGATTTTGCCGACGCTGAGGAGGTTATCGCCGGTGAGACGTCCACTTTCTTGGATGATCGGTTTGATTACGGCGAGATTCGCTGGCTCACCTTTGGGATGCTGAATGGAAAAGTAGTGGCTATTGCCCATAGAGAGACGGATGAAGTGATCCGAATAATCTCGATTAGAAAGGCATTGAAGAATGAGGAAGAAAGCTACTTCAAGAAAATCAGAGACTGACTGGAAACGCATAGATGCTATGAAGGACGAGGACATAGATCTCTCCGATATACCGGAGGTTACCCCGGAGATGTTTGCGCGTGGGATAATCCGGCGCGGCCTAAAACCTGTTCGACGTAAAGACCAGCTAACTTTGCGCGTCGATAGTGATGTCGTGGCTTGGTATAGGAAGCTGGGTTCTGGTTACCAGACTAAGATAAACGCGCTTTTAAGAGCCTACATGGAAGAGCACGCAAGAAAATCAGCGTAACCGTGTTTCGTTATTGACTAACAGCATAATCTTTCAAGGGAACGGTACAATGAACGTTATTAGACAGCCCTCCAGGAAGGCCGGCATCCGGTCAGAAATTGTTCGAGAGTGAGTTCCAAAAGTAACTTGGGATAAGACTCGCAAAAGCGTAACGCTCACTGTCCGGAACAACCCAGATCGCTCCGGCAGCAGTCATTGGGATTATTGGATTCATCTAAGCTTAAGCGATCTACGAGAGGTAATGGTGTGTTTGGCCGAGGGGGGAATTGCTGACAGCGGGGATGAGATATCCCAGGAGTTTTCTCCACGATTAGATAAGCTACTCAAGATTATGATGTGCTCTATCGGATTGGTCTCTAGAAATGAGCCGAAGCAGGAAACCTAGGCGCGTGAACTGCGATATAACAAGGAGACAACGCGATGAGTCCTGAAGAGGATGTGAGAATTACGAAAAAGCAAAGGCGGGCAGAGGTGCTAAGTTGGTTGCTCGCAGTTCCGATAGGATTGCTTATTGTAGGGATGATTGTACTGTATAAGCTGACCGTTGGTGATGGTAAGCTATTCGTGGGTGAGGTCATTTATCCAATAGGGTTTGTGGCCGTCGCGCTCTCAAGCTTCTTCGTCGGTCGCGTATATCGAAAACACATGGAGAGAAAACTCGGGAGGCGTCTAAAGAATGAATATGAGCTAACGTCCCTAACTTCTTGGATGGAGGCGTCAAACAAGGATGAGCCTCAGCCGAAATAGTTGTTACGATACAACCTTGATAACGGAATTGACCGACCGTGACCCGTTGGGCTCACGGTTTTTTTAGCTTGAGTGTTAAGGTTAATAACTAGATGGACGAAAAATATTTCCCGGAGCAAATAGAAAACAAGTGGCAGCAACATTGGGAGCAAACTAAAGCGTTTCGGGTTGCTGAAGACGACCCGCGCCCGAAGTTCTATTGTCTCGAAATGTTGCCGTACCCATCAGGCTTCCTGCACATGGGCCACGTTCGCAACTACGCCATTGGCGACGCGCTCGCCTGGTACAAACGTCTCCGGGGTTTCAACGTCCTGCACCCGATCGGCTGGGACAGTTTTGGCCAGCCGGCCGAGCAGGCGGCCATTAAGCGCGGGGTCAATCCGCGTGATTGGACGGAAGAAAACATTGCACACATGCGCGGCCAGATGAAGCGACTGGGAATCAGCTATGACTGGTCACGCGAGATCGCTGCGCACCGACCGGAGTATTACAAGTGGGACCAGTGGTTCTTCCTCAAGATGTATGAACGTGGGTTGGCCTACAAAAAGAAGTCGCCGGTTAACTGGTGCCCGCGGGAGAGCACGGTCCTGTCAAACGAGCAGTCGTCAGGCGGAGTTTGTTGGCGTTGCGGCGCCGTGGTTGAGAAAAGAGATCTCGAACAGTGGTTCTTGCGCATAACTGACTACGCGGAACAACTTGCCGAGCATATCAAGCAAATAGAAGACAGTTGGCCGGAGAAAGTCCTCAAACGTCAGCGCGATTGGGTAGGTCGCAGCGAAGGCGCCTATATCGACTTTGCGGTGAAAGACAGTGACCGGAAGATTCGAGTGTTCACCACGCGCATCGATACCGTCTTCGGCGCCACCGCCATCGTACTTTCAGCCGAGCATCCGTTGATTGATGAACTCCTCGAAACTTCTCCGTTGAAGAATCAGGTGATGACTTTTGCGGAGAAGGTGAAGTCAGAGAAAGCGGCGCGTGGCCGCACGGTTGACGAGGAGGAACAGAAAGAGGGAATCAACACCGGCGTTCTGGCCGTTAATCCTTTTAGCGGCGAGAGCATCCCGATATGGGTGGCAAACTATGTGCTGATCGAGTACGGCACGGGAGCGGTGATGAGTGTGCCCGCGCACGACGACCGCGACTTCGAATTCGCGCAAAAGTATTCGTTGCCAATTCGGCGCGTGATCGAGCGCATCTCGCATGCACAGGAATCGATCCCGCACGACGCCATCAATGCCGACCAGTCAATCGCGATGCAACACGCGTTTATGGACTATGGGATTTTGGTTAACTCCGGCGATTGGAGTGGGAAGCTTTCTGTAGACGCGATCGTGGAGATGGCCAAACACGCCGAAGCGCATGGTTTTGGTCAGGCGGCAATTACGTATCGCATTCGCGATTGGGGCGTCTCGCGCCAACGGTTTTGGGGCGCGCCGGTTCCGATTATCTATTGCGAAAGTTGCGGCATGGTGCCCGTGCCTGAAAAAGATTTGCCGGTGCGGTTACCCGATCGCGCCGAGTTTACCGGTTCGGGTGAATCACCGTTAGCCGGCGTGGCTGATTTTGTAAACACGACCTGCCCAAACTGTAATGCGCCCGCGCGACGCGATACTGACACCATGGACACTTTCGTGGATTCATCATGGTACTTCTTTCGCTACTGTGATCCGAGAAACGAGTCGGCGGCTTTTGATCCAGAAATCGCCAAACAATGGACGCCGGTGGATCAATACATCGGCGGCGACTCGCACGCCGTCATGCATCTGATCTACACGCGTTTTTGGACGAAGGTCATGCGCGACCTTGGCCTTGTTTCTTTTGACGAGCCCGTCAAGAAACTGCTGACGCAAGGAATGGTCACGAATCGCGTTCAAGACACCGACGAATGGAAAGCTATGTCGAAGAGTCTTGGTAACGGCGTCGACCCTGACGAAATGATTGAAGCCTTTGGCGCAGACGCGGCGCGTTTGTTTGTGCTGTTTGCGGCGCCGGTGGAAAACGAGCTGCGTTGGTCGGAGTCGGGGATCGAAGGAGCGGTGAGATTCCTGCGCCGCGTTTACACGATGGTGTGGCGCTGGCAGGAGCGTCTCGCAAACGGGACAACCGGCACTCCGGATGATGAACCGAGTGCGGGTGCTCGAGCGTTACGTCGCAAGAGTCACCAAACGATTGCGAAGGTGACCGGCGACTTTGAAAACCTGCATCTCAACACGATCGTGGCGGCCTTGATGGAGTTGTTCAACGAACTCAGCGCTTTTGAGACAGAGCCCGCGACTGCAACCGATGGCGACGCGTTTGCTGTGCGTGAGGCCCTGGAGTCGTTAGTCCTGATGCTGGCGCCATTCTCGCCGCACGTTGCCGAAGAGATGTGGCAACACCTGGGCCATGCCGGCGGGTTGTTGAATTCCGGTCGCTGGCCACAGGCCGACGCAGAATTGGCGAGACACGACGAGCTTGAGATTCCGATCCAGGTGAACGGGAAACTGCGTTCGCGCGTTCTGGCTTCGCCGCAGGTTACGGAAGACGAACTGCGCACTGCAGCACTTAATGATGAGAAAATCCGGGCTTTAATCGACGGCCACCAGGTCGTCAAAGTTATCGTGGTGCCACAACGGTTGGTGAACGTCGTGGTGAAG
>JBOGOP010000146.1:0-12847 GCA_050747225.1 Pyrinomonadaceae bacterium | reverse complement strand
AGGTTCGGCTTCTCCCAATCCGGCAGAGCAAGGCCCATTTTGTATGGAACAAGAAGATCTATTTGCTGAAGCGACAGGTTTCATCCGAGGTGCTGAGAAAACTTCCGCAATCAGTTGCGTGAAAGCTCGCAGATCAACCTGCACCTACCAGTAATGCCCACCGAGCCTGGCTGGATGCCAATTGCGCTGTGTAGTTCAGCACTGCCTTGTGCAAAGACCCTTAAAGCGACTTTCACTAACGGCAAAACTCCGGCGATTAGACGCGTTAGTCACGTAGGCATGCTACTTGCCGATGAAGTGCGTGTGAACCAGGGCAATGATGTGAGAAGGAATGGGTTCTGTGAGAAGGCTTCGGGTTAATTTACATTGACACAGGTTATGATCGATAACATACTTAGCGCATGTTCACAAGGTAGTACGGCTGTTTCGGCGCATTTCAAGGAAGAAACGCAGGTGCTGCCGGTGTCCAATTTGCGCTCGCCCAGGCTCTCATTAACCAGCCACGCTTCTCTCGACATCTTAGATAGGCTCTTTTTACCCCCGGAAGGAGGCCGCGATTGAGACTGACCCACGCGACCAAGACGTTAGTCGTCTGCGGATTTGTAATAGGTTTGATCCTCTGGATCAGTTCAAACAGAAGCTCACAGGCCGTTGGCAATAACGCGGCAACTCCGGGCTCGGCATCCCCAACCTTGCAGAATTCAGATTACGTCGGCAGCGACGCCTGTAAAGATTGCCATGAAGATCAGTTCAAGGCTTATTCGCATACTTCGCATGCCAAGCTGACGACAATTGGGAGCTGGAAAGGGAAGGCTACTGGTTGCGAGAGTTGTCATGGCCCGGGCAAAAACCACATCGCCGAAGGCGACCCTGCCAAGATCATTTCTTTCAAGAACAAATCGTCCAAAGAAGCTGCTGAGACTTGTCTCACCTGTCACGCCGGCAAGGAAGAGCACAATAACTTCCGTCGGGGCGAACACTGGCGTAACGACATCGGCTGTATTGATTGCCACTCGCCACACTTGACCGCAACCAATAAGAATGTTCCCGGTTCGATCACTCGGGTGACGGCAGCAAACGCACAAAAACTTGGCGTTGCAACCTTGCGCATGTTGAAACTCGGAGAGCCGCAGCTTTGCACGGGCTGTCATAGTGAGGTTAAGGCTGCGTTTAATATGCCTTTCCATCACAAGGTGCTTGAGGGCGCCATGAAGTGTAGTGATTGCCACAATCCGCATGGTGGTTTTGAGCTGAAGCAAACAAGGCTGGCCACTGGCGGCGACGCAACCTGTATCAAGTGTCACGCTGACAAGCAGGGTCCGTTCGCTTACGAACACGCGCCTTTGAAGACTGAGGGCTGCGTGGCATGTCACACACCACACGGTTCGTCTAATCCTCGGCTACTCAGATTCAGCCAGGTCAACCAGCTTTGCCTGACCTGTCACAGCGTGGCGCATGACGTCGGCGCCGTCGAGCCGGCCGGTCCACAACATAATCAGAACGCGCAATACGGCAACTGCACGGCCTGTCACGTCAAGATTCACGGGTCGCAATCGAGCCCGGTTTTCTTCCGATAATGACGACCCGGTTCTCCGGAGGTACCTATGAAGGAGTGGTGCCAATGAAAAACAACACTACCAACTTTCTGCGCATGCTGGCGCAGCTAGGGATCGGACTGGCGCTAATGATGGGAGTGGTGAGTGCGCAACAATCATCACCGACTGCGTCACCGTCCGCCACGCCAAAAAAAGCTGAGGCGAAACCCGAAAGCACTCCTACCGAAGCCGGTGAGGATGCGGGCAATTACACGATCATATCCAGCATAGAGGTGGGCTATCGCGGAATCGCCGTCGGTGGCGATCTTAATAAGTATCGCAGCGACCTGAACTACAAGGCGGGGCCGCGACTCTTCGATTCCAGCTTCCTGGTGAGAGCGAAAGAAGGAAAGGGAACTGTCTTCGAGACGTTGCTGGTAACCTCTACCGGTTGGGGCTCGGATCCCTACAGTAACCTGCGAATTAACGCCGAGAAGCCGGAGTTGTATCGCTTTGACGCCACCTACCGGCGTTTCAAGTACTTCCGATTTCTCAATAATTTGGCGAACCCAAATTGGATATTCTCGCCGACAACTTTCAGCGTCGCTCCCAATCCAGTAACTGGTCTGCACGGCTACAACACCAACACGGAGATGGGAGATTTCGATCTCACCATCCTGCCCAAGAACAGGACAATCAGGTTCACCCTTGGTTTTTCACCCGAAAGATACAGCGGCCCGGCGTTCACCGACTATCACGTGGGCGGAAACGAGTTTAGCCTCCGCTCGCAGCTTAGTTCGCGGGCCACCGACTACCGCTTCGGCGCTGATGGCCAGGTGGGACCGATTGACTTTTCGTTCCTCCAGGGACATCGACGTTTCACCGACGATAGCCGCATCAGCCTCGGCGCAACTCCGGGGATAAACCTGAACCCTGCGGTCGCCAGTTTCACGAGTTTCAATCGCAACGAACCGGTTCGTGGTCACGTCAACTTCACCCGATTCAGCGCGCACACGCTGGTGGCAAAGAAGCTTGATATCACTGCTCGCATCGTTTACAGCAAAGCCGTTTCCCGCTTCACGTTTATTGAAAGTTTTACTGGTAGAAACTTAAACCCGAGAGTTACGGGATGGCCACCCACCCCGCCTGCCGCAACACCTAACATTCTCAACCTCGGGCAGTACAACATCGCGGGAACTACCCGGCGACCCAACACGCTCGGAGATATTGGGATCACCTTTCTGGCCACAGACAAACTGCGAATCTCAAATACGTTTCGCGTTGAAGACTTCAAGATCGACGGCAGAGCAGTGTTCAGCGATTTCTTTTCAATAACACGAGGATCAGGCGCGACGTTAAGGACCGACACCATAGCCTTCAGCAATTTGGACGGCAACCGGCTTACCAGATATCGCAAGTATCAGGATACGTTAGAGGGCGACTATCAATTCAATGATCGCTATTCCGTACACCTTGGTTACCGCTACGGACAGCGGCGCATAACGGAAGGCTTTGAGGGCTTCAATCTCGGCTCCAATGGTTCGCTGACTCCGCCAAGTGCTCGCAGCTCGGAAAGTGAAACAGAGGAAAACCATACTCATTCATTCTTCGCTGGCTTCAAGGCACGGCCTGTAAAAGACTTGAGCATCTACTTTGACGGCGAACACGGTACGGCTGATAACGTGTTCACGCGTATCGGAAACTACGACTACACAAATATTCGGGCCAAGAGCCGGTACACGGCCAGCAGGAAGCTCTCGTTCAACCTCGCCTTCATTGCCAGAAACAACGCTAATCCGTCGGAGATAGCGGGCGTTTCACTGCAGGACTTTGGCGTCAGCACCAAGTCGCGAGTGTTCACGTCAGCAATTGATTGGTCTCCGAATTCAAAAGTATCATTCAGCACAGGCTACAACTACAACTGGGTAAATAGCGACGCCGTAGTTGATTATTTCTTCCAGGTTCCTCCCGCTGCGAGTGTGCGCCATCCGCTCGGTCACAGCCTCTACTTCATGAGAAACAATTTCTTCTACGTTGATACGAACGCTCATCTCGCTCCCCGGGTGACGCTTTACGCCGCCTATCGCGTGAATCAGGACAACGGCCAGGGTAGCCGTCTGGCGGATCCAACTGGGAACCCCGGCACGTTAATCAATTCCTATCCGATGAACTTCCAATCGCCGGAAGTGCGACTGGCAATAAAGATCAACCGCCGGCTGGACTGGAATGCGGGCTATCAATTCTACAACTACAACGAAAGCGCGCTAGTCGGACCGCGGCCGCAGAATTATCACGCGCATCTCCCTTATACATCGTTGCGCTATTATTTCGGTCGTCGGGAATAGCTTCAGATCGCTTCTTACCAAGGGGACGAAAGCAAGGTATTGTAGGGGCACGGCATGCCGTGCCCCTCTGGCATGAACAGGCAACACGAAGCAGCAGGTTAAGACTTCCAGGCAGGAAAGGTGGCGACCTTGGCGAACACTTCCGATAGCCCGTCAACCAATCCCAGGAGACCGCTGGAACCGAGCAGACGACGGTTCCTTGATTACCTGCTGGGAACCAGTGCGTTCGCAACGCTTGGCGCGATCGTGTATCCAATTTTCAAATTCATGCAACCACCCCGCATCATTGAATCGGCGGAAAATTCTGTGGTCGCCGCGAAACTCAGCGAGGTTCCGGTCAACTCGGGCAAGATCTTTAAGTTCGGCAACAAGCCCGGCATTCTCATACATAACGAAGCCGGTGAATTCAAAGCGCTTTCCGCGGTGTGCACACACCTTGAGTGCATCGTTCAGTATCGACCCGACACTAAACAGATTTGGTGCGCCTGTCACAACGGGCAATACAACCTGAGCGGAAAAAACGTTGGCGGACCACCACCACGGCCTTTGGAAGAGTTCCAGGTCAACTTGCGTGGCGATGATGTCGTTGTCACCAGATCGTGAAGCGGTGCGCGGGTGAAGGTCAAGGACCGCATCCACGTACCACAACAGATGAAAATAGAATCCTTATTAGCCTGGATTGATGAGCGACTTTCTATCAGCACGCTCGTCGCCATAGCCAGGAAAAAAGAAGTCCCGCTGCATCGCCACTCTATCTGGTACTACTTTGGCGGTATGACGTTGTTTCTGTTCACCGTCCAGGTGGTGACCGGGATTCTGTTGCTGCTCTATTACCGCCCCAGTTCCGAAGGCGCTTTCGAGAGCGTCCAGTTCATTATTACCGAAGTGAAGTTTGGCTGGCTGATTCGATCTATTCATAGCTGGTCCGCAAACTTGATGATTGCAACGTTGTTCATTCACATGTTCAGCGTCTTTTTCTTACGCGGTTATTACCCGCCGCGCGAGATCACCTGGGTTAGCGGCGTATTCCTGCTCTTCATCGTCATCTGTTTTGGATTCAGCGGATACCTGCTGCCCTGGAACAAACTGGCGTTTTTTGCAACCAAGGTCGGAACCGAAATCGCCGGTGTCGTTCCTGTCGTTGGCCGGCCGATTCTAAGATTTCTGCGCGGCGGCGACGACGTTACCGGCGCGACGCTGACTCGCTTCTTCGGATTTCACGTTGCTGTCTTGCCCGCGACCGCAACGGTTTTTATCGGGATTCACGTGCTGCTGGTGCAAATGCACGGGATGAGCGTTCCGCCAAAACTCCTGGAACAACCGGTGAAGAAGATGAAGTTCGTGCCCAATTTTCTGCTGCGCGATCTCATCGGTTGGATTTTGGCAATCGGCGTGCTGGCCGCGCTGGCCGCGTTGTTCCCCTGGGAACTGGGTGAGAAGGCAGATGCCTTTGCGCCGGCGCCGGCGGGAATCAAGCCAGAGTGGTACTTCCTCTTCATGTTTCAAACACTGAAGTGGCTGCCCGCGAAAATTTTGGGAATGGACGGTGAGGTGCTTGGCATCATGGCTTTCAATATCGTTGCCGTGCTCCTGTTTTTCGTCCCTTTCATTGACAAGTCTCCGGAAAGTCGCCGGCGCAAATTAATCTTTAATGTTCTTGGTGTGCTGGCGCTTCTTTACATCGTCGTAATGACAATAGTCGGGTATCTGACGTAACAACGCCTATGAAGTTAGAGCGACATCAGCCTGAAGCTGGGAACCTGTTGCAGGCGCAGCATGCGTGCGTGGTTCACAGGCGGAACCCCCAGGCCACATTCAAATTTGCGTGGATAGTCGGGCTTGTTCTACTGCTGTTTACTACGGCATCAGCGCAAAAGAAAAGTTCGTGCATCGAGTGTCACGCGAAGCTTGATGATCCGAGATTGAGCGCACCCGCTAAACTTTTCGATAAGGACATTCATCACGCTCGAGGTCTCTCGTGCAATGATTGTCATGGCGGCGATCCCAACGCAGACGCCAAGGACAGCGCGAAGGATCCCAGAAAGGGTTATCTGGGAAAACCAAAGACGCTCGACATCCCGGCCTACTGCGGCAAGTGCCACAGCGATGCGAACTTGATGAAGAAATTTAATCCTTCCCTGCGTGTCGACCAGGAACGCGAATACTACACGAGCGTACACGGCAAGCTGCTTAAAACAGGGGAGACGCGCGCCGCTACCTGTATCAGTTGCCACAGCGTGCATGGCATTCGAGCAATCAATGATCCGTTGTCATCCGTTTATCCATCAAACGTTGCCGAGACCTGCGCGAAGTGTCACGCCAGTGCCGATTACATGAGCGGTTTGGGAATCCCGAGCGATCAATACGCGAAGTACAAAACAAGCGTCCACGCTGAGGCTCTGTACGGGAAGCAGGACCTGTCGGCCCCAACCTGCAATGATTGTCATGGCAATCATGGCGCAACCCCACCGGGCATCGCTTCGGTCGCGAACGTCTGCGGCCAATGTCACGCACGGCAGGCAGAATTATTTCAGACCAGCCCGCACAAAGCAGCCTTCGATCAAAAGGAGCTCGCTGAATGCATCACCTGCCATAGCAATCACGCGATTCATAAGCCGAGCGATCAGTTAATCGGGACGATGCAGGGAGCGCTATGCATCAACTGCCACACCAACGGTGACAAGGGGTTTGTTGCCGCCGGCCAGATGCGTTCACGAATCGACGAACTAATCGTGAGCCTCGGCAAGTCCACTGAGATCCTGGATCGAGCAGAGCGAGCTGGCATGGAAGTCAGTAAACCAAAGTTTGAATTGAAGGTCGCGGTAGATGCGCTGACTCATGCTCGAGTACTGATTCATTCTTCATCAACCAGCGAAGTTGATAAGGTCATCGGACCGGGCCTGGAAGTCTCGGCGAAAGGTTACCAAGCCGGCACAGCCGCGCTGGCGGAACGGCGGTTTAGACGTCAGGGACTGGCCGTTTCGCTCGTGTTCATTCTGTTTTTGGCCGGGCTGGTTTATCTGAAACTGAGGCAGATAGAGGCGCGACAAGCAGCGGAGCAGTGACGTCCATGTTTGGCCGAGAACCCTATTGAAAATGGGCAAACCGATCGCGACCTTTCTGCTCTCTTTTTTCCGGTAGGAGAAAAAGCGTTCAGTTAGACTTTGCACAAGAAGTTGTTTCGCCCGGTCCGCGATAGCGGACGAATGAAAGTAGCCCAGTCTCGAGCTGTCGGGACTGGGAAATTGAAACTAGCAGTTCCGAGTCCGTGCAGCGGACGGCTGAAAAAGTCTGATATCTGCTTGGTTGGCGTTCAGTCGTCCGCTGCACGGACTAAAAGAATGTTTACTTTGGATCCCACCGATCAATCGGTGGGCTACTTTCAGTTGTCCGTTTCACGGACTGATCAAGCTACTTCTTGTGCAAAAGCCGTTCAGTTATCTAAAGTCGCGTTGGTTAGGCCCGGAAGATTACGTGGTGAATCTGAGGTGAAGTCAACTGGTATGATCGTGACTAGCATGACTAAAAAGTGTTCATGCCAAAACGTAAGACTGTTAGCGATTGGAGCGATCGCCGTAGTTTTCGCTGTGCTGGTGGTTCTTGCTTGTCCGCGATTGAGTTTGGCCGCCCCGCGTGTGAATGGGCCACAGAAACGCGCTCAAAATCGCCGGCCTCCAAAAAGGGCGGCCGAGCCCAGGAAGCCGAGTGTTGACTACGCTAAGTTCACTCATCAAACCCACGTGGTTGCACAAAAACTCGAATGTAATTCGTGTCACAAAGTTCCTTCAAAGAATTGGAAAGAAGTACGTAAGGGCGACGAGGCGTTTCCCGATGTCAGCGATTTTCCGGAACACGCTTCGTGTTTGAGTTGTCATCGCCAACAATTCTTCGCGCGCGAAAGACCGGCCCCGGTGATTTGCGGAAACTGTCACGTCAAGAACAGCCCCAGAGACACTAGTCGCTTTCTCTTTCCCAGCCTCGGCGATGTTACCGATCCGGCCAGGCTGCGGCGGGAGTTTGTTTCGGAATTCGGCGTAGGATTTCCTCACGACAAACACATCGATGTAGTTGGCTTTTACTCGCCGTCTATAAGAAGAGATCGAGGCTGGCTGGTGACGGCGTCGTTCCAGGAAAAGAAAGATGACGGGCCACCAAAGAGCTGTGCGGTGTGCCACTCGACATACAAGCCGCAGGGCGATTCGAGCGAAGAATATGTAACGAAGCCTCCGAAAAATCTGGGTGATGGGTTCTGGCTGAAAAAGGGCACCTTCAATACAATCCCGAACAGTCATACTGTCTGCTTCACCTGTCACAATTCAGATTCTGGCATCACACCCGAGCCAAAGGACTGCAATATTTGTCACAAACTTGTGATGCCTGAGCCTGGCCTGCAAATCGATTTCGATCCGAAGCTCGCTAAGGAGATGGGAATCATCGATAGGATCATGCTGACAAGCTGGAGCAGACGTGCATCAGCCGGCGCTTTCCGACATGAAGGCGGCGAACATCCGGCGCTGAACTGCATGGGCTGTCACAACGTAGCGAGTCCGACTTTTAGTACGCTTGATCATAAGACGCTGAAGGTGGCGGTGCGCTCATGCGGTGGCGCCGATGGTTGTCACGTCACATTCACAACTGACGACGGCGGTGCGCTGAATTTCGAGATCGATCAGAAGAAGAAAGATCCGGCGTTTGTTTGCACTAAGTGTCACGTCGTGTTTGGGAAAACGGCGGCGCCGGAGAGTCATTTGAAGGCGATCCCGGCGCGAGCACCTAAGAAGCCAGATTGATGATGGAAGTGTTTAGAACATTGATACGAATTGTCCGTCAGGTTCGACGGAGTTTTCTCCGTGTGATCTCTGTGTTCCTCCGTGCCTCTGTGGTGACAACGCTTGGAAAAAAACTCACCACTGAGACACAGAGAGACACGGAGGTCGCACAGAGACGTCGTATATCGGTCGCTCTGTTTGTCACCCTAATCGTGACTGGTGTGACGCTAGTTACTTTCGTCAACTCGCGCGCATCGGCATCAGAGGCAAATTCCTTGAGTGAGGCATCACCAGGCCAGGAACAAATGCAATTCCCCGAGGGCCTGGACTACTCGAAGTTTCAGCACAGCAGTAGAAATCACTCGCGGCTGCCATGCCTGCTCTGTCATCGGCGCGAAACGAATTCGCCGATCCCCAAACGTCCTGGCGGATCCGGCCACCTGCCTTGCGCGGGATGTCATGCGCAACAGTTCGCAGGCTCCGATAGTCCCATTTGCACCATCTGTCATACAGACGTGAAATCAGGCGCGCTGAAGTCGTTTCCGCGTTTGCAGAGTTTTCGCATGAAGTTTGATCATTCGCGCCACCTGAGCATGGGCAATGTCAGTTGCGCGACTTGTCATCGCCCGACGCGAAGCGGCGTTGCTCTGTCAATACCTTCTGGATTCAACGCTCACACAACCTGTTTTCGTTGTCACACTCCGCGCGCCCAGTCCGGTGGACGCGATATTTCGTCATGTGGCACGTGTCATCAGCTTGGCGGTTATTCCCGAACGCCTGAATCTGCGCTGGCGTTCCGCGTTAGTTTTAGTCATTCAAAGCACGAAAAAGTTAACTGCAACGAATGTCACCAGGTGCGAGCCGGGCTGCCGCAGCGCCGACAGGTCACCGCGCCCGAACCACTCAACCATCACGCGACCGGTCGCGGGCAAAGTTGCATGACGTGCCATGACGGCAAGCGCGCGTTTGGAGGCGACGACTTCTCAACCTGCAAGCGGTGCCACACGGGCGCCGCCTGGCATTTCTAACGATCGGCAACAGATCCATTTGGCTCGAAAGGAACCAACCATGAAAGTCTTTATAATTCTTGCGGCCCTGATTGTGGCAATCATTTTGGTATCAGGCACACCGACGATCACGTCTAACGTATCGGCACAGGACGGAAAAAAGTCGCCTGAGATAATCGTTCTCGGCAAGGAAGCGAAGTTGGGACAGATTACGTTTCATCATCTCGATCACGTCACGAAGAATCGCAGCGTGGATGGCAAGTCCAACATTGCTTGTGTTCAGTGTCACCACACAGCGCAACCCCTCGCCGAAGCTCTAAAGCTCACCGACCCACCGCATAAGACCGTTTGGCCCGCCGACCGCACCACGACGCTTACCGCGGATTTGTTTGAGAAGGATGCAACCGCTCCGCCAGTGAATAGTTGCCGCGAGTGTCATGCGCGCACCGAGACTAAGCCGACGCTGCTGCCGGAAATCCCACAGATGAAGGGTGAGACTGAGCCGATCATTTTGACGAATCAGCAAGCGCTCCACCGAAACTGCAATAGTTGTCACGACGCCGTTTTGAAGGCGAGGCCAGACGCCACGGCGCCGGGATCGAAGAAATGCATGGTCTGCCATAAGAAGACGGCGACAGCGTGAGCGCTGCGAGATTTTTCTTTCGCGGTGGGAAAAACGCCGCAGACAACCCCTCCTGTTTGTAAATTTGCGGCAGTTTCACCACGGCATGGTCATTGCGCTTTAAAACTCTCGCCGGAGCAGTGAAGCCGGCTAGTTTGCGAGTTCTCGGGGAGGGCGTGAAGTAATTATGAAGACAATGACCAATGGTTTGGTAAAGCTGGGAGTTGCCTTTACGGGTGTAACGCTGGCCGCGACGTTCGTGGTGGTTTCAGTACGGGCCAGAGCAAGTGCCGATGATTTCGACGCCGCTGGTACCTACAAGACCAAGTGCGTAGCTTGTCATGGCGCCAAGGCGGAGAAGAAATTCGACGCAACGCTGCCGGATGCGGACTTGAACCAGATTGTGCTTAAGGGAAAGAAGCCAGAGAAGCCGCCTAATATGCCGGCGTTTGAAGAAAGAGGCATTACGGCTGATCAGGCTACGGTGTTAGTCGCCTACATGAAGTCGATCAAGTAGTTGGTCCTATGAGACAGGGGCGAGCAGGCGAAACCCCCAGCGAGGCTGGCGGGGACTGAGGTCGCGTCTGAATCAGGCGCAAGATTAGTCGCGCGAAACAGTGCTCAGCTTTGGATACCTCGATGCCGGGAGACCGCTTGCGCGGACGGCATCGGGCGTATTTTTTTGTGGACGTCGCAAAGGAACCGAATCCATGAAACGAAACATAGCCGTCCTTCTCATACTCTTCGCGGTGTTGATGTGTTCGCTATTCGGCCTGCTCGTTCTGAGACCGGTCGTGGCCCAAAGCAATCAAAACTCTTCCGCGCCATCCATCCAGCCGAATGCAGGGGCGATTGTCGGCGGCCCTGGTGCCAACACTCCCGATGCTCCTCCAAGTCTTGAGTGTCAGGGTTGCCATGCTTCGGGCAAGACACTTCCTTACCTGGCCGGTTCACGGTTCCATACCGCGCCGCACGCCGAGTACGATCATGGTTTTCATGCCCAGGCTATTCGCAACGGCGGCAAAGCTGCGACGTGTCTGGATTGCCATACAAAAAATGGCGACCTGACAACGATGCTGCCCGCGAACGATCCGAACTCCAGCATCAATCGCGCAAAGATTGCTGAAACATGTGGTCGCTGTCACGGCGACAAATCGGTAATGCAGGGCAGCGGCATTAGCGATCGCCCGTTCCTTTCTTATCGTGAGAGTGTGCACGCGAAAGCCCTGGCGCGCGGCAACACCAACGCGGCGGTTTGTACTGACTGTCATAACAGTCACGACATTCAGCCGGCTTCGAATTCCCAGTCGTCCATCGCTAAGCTCAACATTCCGACCACCTGTGGGAAGTGCCACCAGAAAGAAGCTGCCGAGTTTATTCAGAGCGTCCACGGACAGGCTGTGGCACGCGGCGTCTCGCGCGCGCCTGTCTGCACCGACTGTCATGGCATTCACAACATCACTGTGCCGTTTGATCAAAATACGGCGATGGCTACGACCGCGATAGCTACCGACAGCTGTGCAAAGTGTCATGAAGGTGTTGCGCTAACGCAGGAATTTGGAGTAGCGAGTGGACGCGTAAGCAGTTATAAGGACAGCTATCACGGGTTGGCTTCGCAAATGGGATCAAAGGTCGTCGCCAATTGCGCGAGTTGCCACGGCGTTCACAACATCCTGCCTTCAAGCAATCCGCGTTCAATGATTAGCGTGAACAACCTGCAGCAAACGTGTGGCCAGTGTCACGTCGGGGCGGGCGCTAATTTCATCAACGGTAAAGTCCATCTGACTTCCGGACTGGTGTCTGAGGGTGGCAAGCGTGACCTGGGCATAGCGGGAACCCGGATTGTTCGTTGGATCTACCTGCCCGTAATCTTTTTGGTGATTGGCGGCATGCTGATTCACAACGCGCTCGTTTGGCGCAAGAAGGTGATGGCCAGACGCAGTCAAGCGCGAAGCATTGTGCGCTTGAGCCCGAATCAAAGAGCGCAACACTGGTTGCTGTTGACCAGCTTTATCGTTCTGGTCCTGAGCGGTTTTGCTTTGCAGTATCCTGATTCATGGCTGGCATGGTTCCTGGGTGGCGAGGCTCTACGCCGGGTAATTCACCGGATTGCTGCCGTGGTGATGATGCTGGTTGGCATCTATCACCTGCTTTACCTGGGCTTAACGAAGGAAGGCCGCCTGTGGGTGAAGGACATGCTGCCTCAAATCAAAGACATAAAAGACGTCATCGGCAATTTTGCTTACTATCTCGGAATCAAGAAGGCCAAGCCGAAAATCGCGCGTTTCGGCTACGCGGAAAAAGCGGAGTATTGGGCGGTTGTTTGGGGAACCATTATCATGGGCCTGACCGGTTTGATGATCTGGTTCAAGCTTGGCGTGTTTGGTTTCTTGCCTCGCTGGTGGCTGAACATTGCGCTTGCGATTCATTTCTACGAGGCTGTGTTGGCGACGCTGGCGATAATCGTCTGGCATTTCTATCACGTGCTTTTCGATCCTGACGTCTATCCAGTTAACTTTGCTTTAGTCGACGGGCGCGTTTCGGAAGATTGGTATAAGGAAGAACACGA
>JBOGOP010000145.1:0-12981 GCA_050747225.1 Pyrinomonadaceae bacterium | reverse complement strand
ACCGCGGTTATAATGATCTCCGGAGTGGATCGTCCGCAGCGAGTTCGCGACGCACTTCGAGTGGGAGCGTCCGACTATCTAATCAAACCTTGCGATCTCGACGTCCTGACTCTTTCCGTCGAGCGCGCCCTGGAACGCCGGCTACTGCAGCGCACCACCGCAAACTACAAAGCGCATCTCGAGAATCAGAACGTCGAACTCGCAAAGAGCAAGACTGAGCTGGAGCGTTTGCAGGGTCAACTTGTACACACTGAAAAAATGGCCAGTTTGGGTCAGCTTTCCGCGGGCATTGCTCACGAGTTGAACAACCCAGCCGGTTTTATTTACGGCAACGTGGACATCCTGCGTGATTACCTCAAGGACCTCGAACGACTTCTCGCGGTCTACGACGAAATCTCCCTGCCACCCGAGGCGGCATCGTTGGTTGCTGCTGTGAAGACGGAGATTAGCTACCAACGGTTATCAGGCGAGCTTATTTCAATCATTGTCGACTGCCGCGAAGGCGCGCAAAGAATATGTGACGTAGTGAAGAACCTTCGGTTGTTCTCTCGTCTCGATGAAGCAGAGCTGAAAAAGGTCGATATTCACGAGGGCCTTGATTCGACCATTCGCCTTCTCTCTCGATATTACAGTGCTGGAAGAATTGTCCTGCGCCGCGACTATGGGAATTTGCCGATGGTCAACTGCTACGCCGGACAACTTAATCAAGTTTGGATGAACTTGCTGGGGAATGCTGCACAGGCCGTGAACGATGGGGGCGAGGTGAGCGTTTCAACCAGCGTCGACGGTAATTGGATCAGCGTCGTGATCAGCGATACCGGTGACGGCATTCCTGATGCAGACCTGCCAAGAATCTTTGATCCTTTCTTTACCACCAAGCCAGTCGGAGAAGGCACGGGCCTTGGACTCTCGATTTCCTACGGCATTATTGAACGCCACGGCGGCGCAATCACTGTAATGAGCGAAGTCGGCGCCGGCACAACCTTTACCGTCAAAATTCCTGTTTGTGCCGAACGACTTGTGGCAACAAGTAGGACGGACATTCCTGTCTGTCCTTCCTAATCGGGTAGTGACATTCACATCTGTGCTTTCAAATCAGTAGACAGGCAGGAATGCCTGTCTTACGCGGAGACTAAAACATGACTTACAAAATGCTAATCGTTGATGATGAACTCGCGAACCTGCGACTCTTAGAGCGGCTCTTCGCTCGCGACTACGAATGCTTGACTGCTTCTTCCGGAGTCGAGGCGATTCGCCTTCTCGAGCAACACGACGTCGCCATTCTGCTAACCGATCAAAGAATGCCGGGGCTTACCGGGATTGAACTGCTGCGACACACGGCACGTTCTCGTCCGCACATGGTGCGCATTCTTCTAACCGGCTACACCGACGTCGAGGTGCTGGAAGAAGCCATCAACTCTGGGTTGGTCTATATGTACGTCACCAAACCCTGGAATAACGAAGACCTCAAGATCGTAATAAGCCGCGCCTGCGACCACTATGAGAGCAATAAGAAGAGTAGTTCGCTGGTCATGGCCAACGATCGCCTGCTTTCGAGGCTGCAGGAGATCAAGTCGCGAGTGGTTACCTCTTTGGGCGAAATGTTGAAGTTAAGAGATGAGTACGCCTACGACCACGCCGTGCGCGTAAGCGATTGTGCAAATGCGATTGCCCAGCACATGGGGTTGAACGAGCTCGAGATTGAAGAATTGTCAGCCGCCGCAATGCTCCACGACCTTGCTGAAGTTAATAGGCCGAAAGCTTCGCCACGCGGACGCTCGCTCGGGGATTCCCAGACAATGTTTACCCAGGCCCATGCCGAATCCGAAGCAAAGCTTCTGGCCGCGATTCCGGAGCTTGCCAACGTGTCCGACTTTGTAACGTTGCATCGAGAAAACTTTGACGGCTCAGGCTCACCGACCGGACTGAGGGCGGAGCAGATTCCCCTCCTTAGCCGAATATTGCGCGTCGCCGTCGAATACAACTTGATGATTCAGCCGAAGCCGCCGGCCGCGTCCATGAGACCCGAAGAGGCGATGAGGTTTCTGTCTCAACGCGCAGGGAAACAGTTTGATCCGAAAATCATCGAGATCATGTCACAGCTGTCGCATGGTGAAGTGCCAAACGACTCCCTAACTCCCACCCCATCCTTTAACCCATTTGACGAGGACACCGTTGTCGAGTCGGCCTTTGTCGATGCAATGCTCTCCTGATTCGTCGGAAGCTTGAGCTCGGAGCCACTCTAGAAATGCCCGCCGACTTTTCTTAAGGTGCAAGTACAGCCGGCGCTGTGGATAGCCACACAGTGACCGCGTGGCCTAGCATCTTATTTTGTTATCCCAGCAGCAATATAGTGAGCGAGTTGCTGAGGCTGCTGGGTATGCTCGTAGCTAAACATCTCGACAATCAAAATAAGTTCGCGCTGGCTATCGGAACGGCTTTTCTTTTTCGAGGCAAAGCATTGGCTTTCCAGGGAAGCCGAGCTGTGCGCGAGGGCATCGGAAATGAGACGCGGCGCTATTGCATCGACAACGCCCTGGTCGATAAGAAAATCATTGCAGAGTCACGAACGTCGTTGTGGACGGCGCACGAGAACTCGGAAAGACACTTGCTTGCCGGGAAGATTCACAATCTCCGCCTCGCAGTTCGTCGCTTAAATGGAGTTGAAGTACCTTCGGATGGCGTGTTCAGCTTCTGGAAACAAGTCGGACGTGCCAGCCGACTGAAAGGTTATGTCGCTGGCCGGGAGTTGCGCGAAGGCTGTCTCATTCCGAGCATCGGCGGCGGTCTATGCCAGCTCTCCAACGCGCTTTACGACACAGCCTTGCAAGCTGGATTTGAGATCGTCGAGCGACATCCCCACACGCAGGTTGTGCCCGGTTCCTTAGCCGAAACCCACCGCGATGCGACCGTGTTTTGGAACTATGTCGATTTGCGTTTCAAGTCCACGCATGCTTTTCGAATCGAAGCGGAGTTGACCACTGAAACTCTCGTGGTGTGCTTCAAAGGCGAGCCTGCCGGCAACCGCAAGCTATTCACCTTGCCCGCAAGATCGCTCCGCGCTCTCCAGACTCCAAACGAAATACAAAGCTGCGCGACTTGCGGTACGCGGAATTGCTTTCGACAAGTGGAGCCGCAACCCTCGACAATCGACCTTGGTCGTACAGCTTATCTGGTTGACGAGTATTGGCCAGAGTTTGATCGGTATATCAGCACGACAAAACGCGAGACAGACTTGCTCTGTATTCCGCTGGACGGCAAGAGACTCAGAAGGTCTAACTACGCCTGGACCACGGCTGGCTTTGGCGCCGTCAGGCAGAGCCGCTTGTTTACGCTTTGGAGATCCTCTCAGTCCAGGAAGTTCAATTCCCAGGGCGCGGCCAGACAGAAAGCGTTGTTGGCAGCTCACGAAAGGCTTGCCGATCGTTACGGATCTCTCCTGCCCTACGACGTTACACATCTGATCGTGGCGCAAAGCTTACTGCCTTTCCTGTGGCATGGAGGCAGTCTCGGTGGCAGAAGCTTTGATGTCTTCATGACAGCGTTGCCCCTCGCGATATTGCACGAACGATTAGACGCTGCCTTTGCACAGCATCCGACCAGCCCGACGCTCCGGGATTTTCGCGCCGATCCCTGGCTTGTCCAGGCAGAGAACGAAGCCCTCTCGCGAGCGCGTACGATCATCACGCCGCATACGGAGATCGCGGCGCTCTATCCTCACAAGGCAGTGTTGATTGATTGGGCCCTTCCATTACCTGGAGCGCGGAGCAAAACGGACTGCGGAGTCAGACTCGTCTTCCCCGCCCCGACCGTAGGCAGAAAAGGGGTGTATGAACTACGCGAAGCGATCCGTGGACTGGATATTCAACTCGTGATCACAGGATCTGTCCTGGAAGCTCAGGGCTTTTGGGACGGACTGCGCGTGGATCAACTGCCAGACGGCGAAGACTGGCTGGCGGATGCCACCGCCGTTGTGCTGCCGGCGTTCGTTGAGCACAAGCCGCGCAAACTACTCGAGGCCGTTGCTCGTGGAGTTCCGGTTATCGCTTCCACGGCCTGTGGTCTGCAGAATGTCAGTGGAGTAACCGCTGTTAGGGCTGGAGAAGCTGATTCGTTGCGAGCTGAAATTGAGAAGCTTCTGGCCAAGTCTCGCGGCGCTGTTCGGGCGGACCTCAGCCCTTTCCGGAAAGACTCTTCTTCAGTACCGCCATAAGGTCAATTACGTTTCCCTCGGCGCGCTTTTCCGTTTCAACTTCAACAACATTTTTGCGATTGGCGCTCTTCTTCTTAACAAGTTTGAGGAGACGCTCAGTTTGCTCATCCTCGAGTTTGCGTGCGGACAACTGTTTTTTCGACTTACTGCTAATCAGCTTTTCAAACTTGCGAACCGCTGCCGGCGAGACCTTGCTCTTCTTTGGCAGACCGACGTCTGCGGGCGAACGCAGCTCGTCTGGAAAGCGCATCGTCTCCGCTCGTAGAATCTCGTGCTCGGAAAATATCGCCACCAGATATTCTTTGCCTCTCATGACGAAGGTGGCCACCCCGGCCGTGCCGCCCTTCTCCATTGTTTCGGCCAGAAGCTTATACGCCTTCTCGGAGCCTTTGCCGGGCGTCAGGAAGTAGCCGCGCTCGAAATAAACCGGAGGAATGGAATCCGCAGGAACAAAACGTTTGAGATCGATGTCGCGCGTCCTCTCAGGCGCCAACCGCTCCAGCTCATCATCAGTGACGACGACGTATTTACCTTTCTCGATCTCGTAACCGCGCACCATCTGGTCGGCGTCGAGGTCACGTTCCGTTTTTTCAGAGTAATACTTACGCGCCAGCGGCTCGCCCTCGGAACCCAGCATGCGCAGCGGCGCGCGGCTGGGTTTGTTAGCAGGAAAAAGGTTCACCGGCACACTGACAAGTCCGAACGTAAGCGTTCCCGACCAGAACGGTCGCGGTCCACCCTGCTCGGCGTCAACTTCGTCGTAGTCTCTTTTTGTTGCTCGCTTAGGCAGCGCGTTTCTCCTTCCTGAGTGTCCGCAGGCTCTTCTCCAGTACGCTGTCGAGCGCGGAAACTTTGCGCTTCGATTTCACCGCATGCAGTCGCGGCGCTTTACCGCTGGCCTTTTTCTCGATGAACTCCATCACCCGCTCGCGGTATTCATTTTTGTAGTCCTTCGCATTGAACTCATCCTCTTCCAGCAGCGACACCAGTTGTTTCGCCATGCCTAGTTCCTTTGCTGTGGGCGCGCGGCCGGCAGGCTTGGGAAGATCCCTGGCGGAGATGACTTCCTCAGCGTTGCGCAAGGTGACCAACACCAGGTAGTCGCCCTCAGCCCGTAGGGCGCCAACGTAGGGCTTATTCCGCATTACCCAGTGAGCGATACCTTCGCGCTTTCGATTTGTGAGAGCGTCGACGAGGGCGAAATAGCTCTTCACGTCTCCGTCGGGTCCGAGGTAGTAAGGCCGCTCATACCATTGTTGGCTGATTGCTTCCGGTGGAACAAACTCTAAAATTTCGATATCGCGCGAGGGCTTGGGCTCAAGTTCTTTCAACTCCTCATCGGTAACTACTACAAACCTGCCGGGCTCGATCTCATAACCTTTCTGGATTTCCTCCTTCGCGACTTCCTCGCCCTCGGGGTTTACCATATGCTGCTTCACCCGCATCAGATGTTTGTCGTCGAGAATGTGAAAACGAACAGTGCGGTCGACCACGCCCGAGTACAGCTTGACCGGGATTTTCGCAGAACCCAATTTCAATTCGCCTTTCCAGATCGCGCGCACGGCCATCGCTTGAACCTCACTTCGCTAATTTGCTGCACTGCCCTCGTAACAAGACGGACAGGATAATTCCAGCGTCGTCGTTATCTGCACACAGAACGGACATATTGGGCCGTCGCAATCTACGCATCGAACTTCCGTCTGATATGCGTACGCCTGACTGCAAGCCGAACACGTCTCAGTACAATCACTGAGCCACCAAGGCGCTTTTCCCTGAGGTTTTTTGCGACGCTCAGCCATGGTAAGGAGAATTAGAGCAGTTTCAGTTCCACAAGCGGTGAAAGGTGAAGAGTGAAAGGTGAAAAGTGAAGAGTGAAAGGCGGGAAAGCGAAGCGCGCTCCGGCTTTTCACTCTTCACTCTTCACCTTTCACTATTTTCTCCTCACCTTATTCGTAACGCAGCGCTTCAATTGGATCCAGACCGGCTGCTTTCCGCGCCGGGTAGTAACCAAAGAAGATTCCGACGGCCGCCGAGAAGATCACTGAACCAATAATTGCCAAACTGGAAATTAGCGTTGGCCAGCCCAATAGTTTAGGGATCGACACGGAGACAATTATTCCCAGGACGATGCCAATGAAGCCGCCAGTTAAACTGAGGACAATAGATTCGATCAGAAACTGGCTGCGCACTGCGGACGAGCGCGCTCCGATCGCCATGCGAATACCAATCTCACGAGTTCGTTCGGTCACTGACACCAGCATGATGTTCATAATGCCGATGCCGCCTACTAACAACGAAACACTGGCAATGCAGGCGAGCAGGAGCGTCATTGTGTTGTTGGTCTCATTGGCAGCTTCGGCAATGTCAGTCATGTTACGGACAGTAAAATCGTTGGCCTCATTGCTCCCGAGTTTGTGCCGCTGTCGCAGCAGCTCGGTAATCTGCTCCTGGGCTGTATAGGTTGCATCCTGGGAGATGGCTGACGCATACGCTACTTGCAAACGTGGACTGCCGAGGACTTTTTTCTGCACGGTCGTATACGGTGCAAACGCGATATCGTCCTGGTCACGGCCCTGTTGATCCTGACCCTTTCGGACCATCACACCGGTAACTCTAAAAGGCAGGTTCGCTACTCGCAGCGTTTGCCCAACCGGATCCATTCCCGGGAACAAATTGTCGGCGATGGTTTGGCCGATGACCATGACGCGGCCCGCTGTGCGAACGTCAGCATCCGTAAAAAAACTACCACCTTGTATCGTCCACTTGCGGATCTCAGGATATTGTTCACTCACACCCTGGAGCTGCGTATTCCAGTTCATGTTGCCGACCACGAGCTGCGTTCGCGAGTTAACCGCCGGAGTCACCATAGACACGCTTGGCACTTCGCGCTTGATTGCTTCAAGGTCTTCCACAGTCAACGTGTTGGTGCCGCTATCGCCCGTACCGCTGCGTACGCCGCCTACGTTTTGAGCGCCGGCGCTCACAAAGAGTAGATTCGTGCCGATGCTTTCGATCTGCGCCTGCACGGAAGCCTGAGCGCCCTGCCCGATGCTGACCATGGCGATGACCGCCCCAACACCGATGATAATTCCCAGCATCGTCAGGATGGCGCGCATCTTGTTTCGCACCAAAGCACGAAACGCAACTCGAATGATCATTGGAAGGTCCATACAGTTTGCCTACCGACTATCCGCAGATTTCGCAGATTACACAGATAAATGCGGAGATTTGAGAGAAGCGCCTTCTGTCTGTTCCTTGCAACCCCCCAGACGCCTCCCTCTTTTCTACTCTCTGTGTAATCTGCGCAGTCTGCGGATAACTAGTCTTCATCTTCTTCGTCCTCGATCACCGGCGGGAGATTCTTCAACTCTTCCGCCGCGTCCCGCTGGTTCTCAATCTGATAGTCTTTCTTGATCTTGCCGTCTTTGAAAACAACTACGCGCTGCGCATAATCAGCGATATCAGGTTCGTGCGTGACCAGGACCAGCGTGATGCCCCGCTCGCGATTGAGTCGCTGAAATATCTCCATCATTTCTACTGACGTGCGCGAGTCGAGATTACCGGTTGGCTCGTCAGCCAGGATCAGCGCCGGGTTGTTAACCAAAGCCCGCGCTAGCGCGACGCGTTGCTGCTGACCTCCTGACAACTGGTTCGGGTGATTCTGTTCACGTCCCGCCAGTCCTACGGCCGCCAGCGCTTCCATCGCTCGTTGGTCTCGTTGCCCGGTTTCGACACCCGCATAAAGCATCGGCAGCTCGACATTTTCCAACGCTGAGGTACGCGAAAGCAGGTTGAAGCCCTGAAAAACGAAGCCGATCTTCTGACAACGAATATCCGCCCGTTCATCTTTCGACATCTCAGACACGTCCTGGCCGTCCAGAACGTATCGTCCTCGCGTCGGTTGATCCAGACAGCCGATGATGTTCATGGTTGTCGACTTACCAGAACCCGAGGCGCCCATGATGGCTACAAATTCTCCTTCACGAATCGTCAGCGAAACCCCGCGTAACGCGTGAACCTCGACGTCGCCCATCGTGTAGACCTTATGTATGTGATCCAACTCAATCACCGGACGTGCCTCGGGCTGCTGCACGAGAGCAGCATTCACCGGTAGCACCTGGGCTTCAGTTATGAGCGTCGCTGACATTTTGATCTCCGCTAAATTTCGCTGGTTAGTTTCGTCTACCGCCACCAGGTCCGCCGGTTCGCGGTGCTCCACCAAATCCTGGCGCTGCATTCGTATTACTCTGCGTCCTGGCGGCTCCGGCTATCGTTTGTCCGGTGATGACCAGTTCGCCTTCCACCAGATTGCCTTCAACAACTTCCGTCGAAGCGCCATCACTGAGCCCCACCTTGATACGACGAGACTGTGGCTTGCCATCCTGGCCCATCACCCAGACGACTCGCGTCTGACCTGGCAACACCGGCGCGCTAGGCGGAGCAAAGTTGCTCTGGCCCCTCGACTGCGAGCCGTCCTGCTGCCCGCCTTGTTGCCCTGTAGCTTGCTGGCCTGGGCTTGCGGCGCCATTGGCGCCATCCGCCTGTTGTCCACGCTGACGTCTTTGCGAGCCTTGACCACCCGATTGATCGTTTGAATTTCCTGTGCCTCTACCAAGTCGCTGGCCCGAGGCGTCGGTCGGCGTAAATCGAAGCGCGGAGTTTGGGACCTTAAGCACGTTATTGCGCTCGTCAATCGTGATCGTCAGGTTAGCCGTCATGCCCGGTTTCAGTTTCTGTTCCGGATTGCTGACGTCAATGACGACGTTGTAAGTGACTACGTTTTGCACGTTCACCGGGTTGAGCCGCATCTGCTCAATCTGGCCGTCATATTCCTTGCCAGGAAATGCATCGACGGAGAACTTCACGGACTTTGCCTGTTCTACCAGACCAATGTCTGCCTGATCGATGTTCGCGATTACCTGCATCTGCGTCAGGTCTTTGGCAATCGTAAAAAGTGTGGGAGCCGAAAGGCTGGCTGCTACGGTTTGTCCCACGTTTACGTCACGCGAGACAACGACGCCGTCAATTGGCGACGTGATTGTTGTGTGGGCCAAATTCACTTCTGCGAGCTGCAGAGCTGCCTCAGCTTGTTGCACCTGCGCCTGGGCCTGCTGTACCTGCGCTTGTGTTTGCTGCACCTGTGCCTGTGACTGTTGTAGCTGTGCCGTTGATTGTGCGATCCCTGAACTCGCCGACGATTGCTGGCTCAAGATGGCCTGCTGCAACTGCGCCTCCGCCTGCTTGTAGCGGGCCAGGGCAGTTTTGTAGGCCGTGTTTGCGAGGTCGTAATCTCTTTGCGCGATTACTCCGCTCTGCATTAGGGAGCCCTGCTGATTGAGAAAGGCCTGGGCATCGTCGAGTTGGGCCTTGAGTACGGCCAAATTAGCCTGCGCGCTCGAAACGCCTGACTGATTGTTTTGCACCGTCGATTGCGCTGCCTGCGTTTTCGCCTGTGCGTCGCTGACACCGGCGCGCGATCCGGCAACGCCGGCTATCGACTGCTGCAAGCTGGCGCGGGCCTGTTGCAAATTCGCACGAGCCTGATCAACCTGTGCTTTGGAAACAGACGGATCCAATTGGGCAATAACCTGACCCTGTTTTACTGTTGAGTTGAAATCGACGTTGAGCGCCGAGATTGTTCCCGAAGCCTGACTGCCAACCTGGACGGTCGTCACGGCTTGCAGCGTTCCGGTCGCAGTAACTGTATTGCGCAGATTTCCGCGTTCGACCTTCGCGGTCATGTATTGCGGAGCGCTCGACTGCCCGCCCCAAAAGTAGAAACCCGCCAGCGCAAGCACAGCGAGGGCACCGCCTCCCAGCATCAGCTGTTTCTTCCGGCTGAGAATCCTTTTCCAACTTTGGCTAAGCCAGCTCGCTGCCTTCTTCGTGTCGACGCCGCTAACGGGCAGATGCTCTCTAATTGTTTGACTCGACATATTCACACTCTATAAATGGTCAGATTTCAAGACTGCCTTACTCACCAATAAGCTAGACACTGCAAGCACCATTCCGGTTACAAGACTCGCTAAGAAAAACACAGAATCGAAACATGGAAGTTGGGCTTTGAAATTAGGCTAGGAAAGCCGATGGGATGGGCTGCCGATATGGATATGCGGGCCCGTTGCAACGCCTGGAATCGCGCCGCGAAAAGCCATGAAGGGTATTCCCTGCCCCTGAAGATAACTGATCAGGCCCCTTCCCTCTGTACTGTCTGGATGCAGCGCTACGTCAACTGCATTACGGTGATCGTAACCGAGGCGGTTGTGGGTTGCGGATTGTCCGACCGCGCTCGTGGGAAGTGCATGCCCAAACTTCGACGCGAAAAACGCCTGGATTGTATCGAGACTGCTGCGCGACCATGCCATCTGACCGTTGTAACGAAGCATCATCGCCGTGGTACTGATTGCGCCATACTGCTTTGCAATCAGCTTCACGGGCGCGCTCGCCTGTTTCTTTCTGAGGTCCTCTTGCGCTTTGATTTGTGCAACCCGGTTGTCGGAATCAGCGATCTGCTTTTGAGTCGCTTCCAGCCGCTCGCGCAGCGCCGCAAGGTTTTGCTCCTCTGCGGCAAATGCCGATTTGGAAACCAGACCGTCTGAAACGAGCGTCCGCAACTCCTCCAGCTTCGCCGCGGCTTTGCTGACTTCATTTTCCTGAATGGTGAGTAGTTCCTTGCTGCTGGCCTTGTATTCGTTTGCCGCCTCAATCAGGTTGTCGGACGACGAGGAAGTGACTTTGTTGGAAGTTTTGGGTGATTGGGTTTGTGCGTTGGCCACGCCACAAGCGAGGAAAAGCGCCAGCGTCAAAGTGAATCCCACGTGTTTGAAAATTTGCATAATTCGCTTCACGTTTGCTAGACACCGCAAGAGCTGGAAAGGTTACTCATTGCGCGGGAGCGTAACGATTCGAGCTCTTCACTGGGAGCGCGGGCGTCCCCGCCGCAGCACTCAAGCGATTTGCTGGGAGCGCGGGCGTCCCGCCCGCGCTCCCAGTAAAGAGCTTGAATCTCTTGGGTGGTGATACTGGCTTCATCCGTTGTAACCGTTAGGGCGTTTAGGGTGTCTTACGAGTCGGGAGGCTAATAACGGCCCTCCACGTTAGAAATTCAACGAACCAGGAGTAAAGGAATAAAAATGAACAAATTAGGAAAGTTTAAGACGCTGACTATCGCCTCCCTGTCGGCCGTTGCTTTAGCCGCGCCTATTGCCTTTGCGCAATCAACTACTACTACGCAGGACACACCGCAAGCCACCGGCGAGCGCCATGGCGGGCATGGTAAAGGCTGGGGCGACAAAGGACGCGGAGGCCGGGGCTGGAGTGGCAGACGCGGTGGTCGTATGGGCGGCATGATGTTCGGAGGCATTAATCTAACTGACGATCAAAAAGCTAAAATGAAAGAGATCAGTCAGAGTTTCCGTGAAAGTACCAAGTCGCTGCATGAAGAGCTCCGCGCCAAGCGCCAGGAGTTGCGTCAGGCGAGCGAGGGCGGTACGTTCAACGAAGCGTTGGCTACCCAGAAACTGCAGGAGTCAGCAGGCCTGCAGGCGAAACTAATGGGCGAGCAGTTTAGAATGCGTCAACAGATGCTTTCATTGCTGACGCCGGAACAGAAAACACAGCTGGAACAGAAGCGCGCCGAGTTCAAGGCTAAAAGAGCCAATCACGGCGAGCCAAAGGTTCAGTAAATTGGTCCAGTAAAACTGGAATGAAAACAACAGTTGGAAGGCGGGTCAGTCAGTATCGAACCCGCCGTCCAACCGGTCGAAAAACTTCGACGAGGGGCCGCTTCCTGTCGCACGGTCACGAACAGGATTCAGACTTGGAGTTGGCGCGCTCAGCGCGCGAAGGCGATGAGTCTGCCTTCGAGGAGATCATGCGCCGGTATAGCCCGCGAGTTTTTCGGTTTGCAGGCAAGTTCTTTAAGCAACGAAGTTTAGTAGAAGAGGCGGCACAGGAAGTTTTTTTGAAAGCATTTACCGAGCTGGGCAGTTACGAAGGGCGCGGTTCGATGGAGGGTTGGTTGACTCGTATCACCACCAACATTTGCCTCAACTTGCTCCGCAGTTCGAAGCGTCGTCCGGAATTGACAGTGTCTGACCTGACTGAGGACCAGACCGATTGGTTAGACAAAAATCTGACCAACGTAGCCACGCAACAACATCAATCAAGTGAACGCAGTTTGGTGGCTGTCGATTTGGCCGAGCGGGTTTTGCAAACCATGCCGCCCGACGACCAGTTGGTTTTGACGATGATCGATGGAGAGGACGCTTCAGTTAAGGACGTGGTGGAAATGACGGGGTGGTCTGAATCGAAGGTAAAGACCCAGGCGTTTCGGGCGCGGCGCCGGATGCGTGAAGCAGTTGAGAAATTGCTGGCAGGAACAAAAGGTCGCCGTCAGAATTCAGGCGGCGCGAGGAGTTGAGATGAGAGACAAGCACATTATCAGTCTAATAGAGAACTCATCGCTTGTGAGTCTCAGCGAGAACGATCTATCCGCGATTCGTGCTCACACGAAAGACTGTTCAGACTGCCTCCAGGCTTTCCAGGCGGCGCAGGTTTCCCAGCTCTTGTTGAAAGAGCGCGCCGCGGTTGAGTTTGAACCGTCGCCTTTCTTTCAAACCCGAGTGATGGCGACTCTTCGTGAGCGGCAAGCGGTGAATGATTCCTGGGCTCTCGGTCGGCTTTGGCGGACTGCCGGCGCACTCGCTTCGTCGATGGTGGCCACGGTCGCCACTCTTGCGTTTCTAACTTTCGTCATTCCTGACACT
>JBOGOP010000144.1:0-12986 GCA_050747225.1 Pyrinomonadaceae bacterium | reverse complement strand
CCACCGAACTTCATATCACCGGTGGACTCAACACCAAGCTCCCTTTTAGTTATTTCACCGATTTATTGTCCGGACTTAAACAGAACTATCCTCAACTCCATCTCAAGGCCTTTACGATGGTCGAGCTGGACCACTTTGGGCATTTCTACAAGATGAGCGATGAAGCTGTAATTGGGCAGTTGATCGAAGCGGGACTGGATTCCTGTCCGGGTGGGGGTGCTGAGATTTTTCGCGAACCAACGCGTTCGATGATCTGTGCGCATAAATGCGATGGTAATCGTTGGCTTGAGTTAGCGGGGAAAGTCCATGCGGCTGGACTCAAGACAAACGCCACCATGCTCTACGGCCACATTGAATCAGTTGAGGATCGCGTTGACCATCTGCTGCGGTTGCGAGATCAGCAGGATGAATCGCACGGCTTTCAGTGCCTCATTCCGCTGGCGTTTTATCCGGAGAAGACGCAACTAGCCCACTTACCCGGGCCGTCAGGCGTTGATTCATTGAAGACGATGGCTGTGTCGCGTCTGCTGCTCGATAATTTCGATCACCTGAAGGCTTATTGGGTAATGCTCGGGAAACGTCTGGCGCAGGTTGCGTTGCACTACGGCGCCAACGACATTGACGGAACCATCACTGACGGTGGCGAACTCTCCGAAAGTTATTCGATTGAATCCAACAACGAAGTCAAAATGTCTCGCGGCGAACTCGTCGACCTAATCGAGGACGCCGGTTTCGAAGCTGTCGAGCGAGATACGGTCTATAACCCGATCGACCGCAGCAATGTAAGTCTGGTCTAATTTGTCGAATTAATTCTGATACAAGCTCTCTACTGAAGTATTTTCTTATGTCCACAATAGCCGAAACGCGCACAATCACCGTTGCCCATTCCCCGGATTCGGACGATGCTTTTATGTTCTATGGACTGGCTACGAATAAGCTCGATACCGGTAGCCTTAGTTTCACTCACGTCCTGAAAGATATCCAAACCCTGAATGAAGAAGCCTTCAAGGGAACTTACGACGTTACAGCGGTTAGCTTCCACGCTTACGCGTACATCGCGGATAAATATCTGCTGCTGCCCCATGGTGCTTCGATCGGAGATAACTACGGCCCAGTCCTGGTTTCGCGAGAGCCGTTCACTACGGCCGAGATATCAAAACTCAAAATCGCCGTGCCCGGGACGTTAACCAGCGCGTTCCTCGCAATGCGAATTTTCAACGCTGACTTCAAATACGAGGTCGTGTCTTTCGACAAGATAATCGCTGCCGTGCAGTCCGGGCAGTGTGATGCGGGACTGCTGATTCACGAAGGACAACTGTTCTACGAATCGATCGGGCTGCACAAGATACTCGACCTCGGTGAATGGTGGCATGAGCGGACGGGCTTGCCTCTGCCGATGGGTGGAAATGCCATTCGCCGGGAGCTGGGTCCTGAGGTCATTCGACAGGTTTCCCATTGCCTCAGTGAAAGCATTCGCTACTCACTCGCTAATCGCGAGGATGCGCTGGCGTATGCAATGCAATTCGCCCGCGATATGGATCCCGATCTTGCCGATCGATTTGTCGCAATGTGGGTTAATGACCTAACTCTGGATTACACCGATCGCGGGCGCGAGGCAGTCCAACGTATGCTTATGGAAGGTTTCGAGCGCGGAATCATTCCGACCCGTCCCACAGTCGAGTTCGCAAACTGACAGCTCGCAGAGAATCCTCCGCAAGGCCGTTTTGAACCTGAGGTCGTCACCGGATCTTGTGGCGTGGATGTAGTAGATCGCGAGCGGTCTGGAAACCGCTGGGGTGCGCGCGGCGGCGTGAATGCTACTCCGCCCAGAAGGAGTAGCCGCCGCCACGCACATCATCGGTTACAAGCTTCTGATCAGGCTCCTCCCAAAGCTTGACCTACGTCTTTCTCGTGCTGCAACGCGGCCGCTCAGCGTTGCCACCGCGCTTTCGCGCTTTGAGGTCCACGAGAAATATCGGACGTTGCCGGTCACCGACGTGAGGACTTGAATGATCTTTTTAATTGCCCTGGATGCACCCAACGGAGTGACTTGAATACCACCTCGACCACGGTGAGGGCACCAGGCATTGATCTCGCGAAAAAGATCAGAACGTAATTGTTTCTGCGCAGTGCACCTTACATCAGGTGCATGGAATATTGCAACATTAAAATGGCCCGCCGGCGAGGGTTAAGGCACCACAGCTTGCCCAACCGGTTTCAGACTGGCAACATCAAGTTCTTTTCGGGCATCTGACGGCCGGTCAATGGTACAAAACGTACTCTCGGATTCAAGATTCTCGTCGAAGGATTTCAACAATGAGCAAACTGCGCTTGTCAAAAGAACTTATATTTCCGGCTGCATTATTTATTCTTTCTTCCGCAATGGCGCCACTTGCCTGGGCGCAGACGCAGGCCTCCGGGGGTAACGGAGGGGCGATTCCCCCAGCCGAAGTCGAGCGGATTATCAAAGCCTTCACCTCTCGGGAAACGCAGTTTAGAACCGCGCTAAACCAGTACGCCTTCAAGCGCGACGCGATTCTTCAGAGCCTCGGGATGGGCGGTCAGATCATCGGCGAGTATCATCGCGTTTCCTATTTTACTTTCGACGACCAGGGCAACCGCTTCGAGAAAATTAGTTATTTTCCCATGTCCTCAATGGCTGGTGCGGTTACCACCGAGGATTTGGAAGACCTGGGCGGAATTCAACCATTCGCCCTGGAGCCCTCAAAGATTCCTCAATATGACTTCAAGTATGTCGGCAAGGATAAGATCGACGAACTAAGTCTTTATGTTTTTGATGTGTCGCCGAAAGTAATGCCGGATGCAAAAAAAACCAAGGAGCGGTTCTTCCTGGGTCGCGTATGGGTTGACGATCAGGACCTGCAAATCGTCAAAACGAAGGGCAAGGGCGTGCCTGAAACGAAGAGGAATAAGTTTCCCGTCGTTGAGACCTATCGCGAACAGATCGATGGGCGCTATTGGTTTCCTACCTACTCGTATGCAGATGAGGAACTGATTTTCGAGAACGGAAATACATTGCACATTCGGATGAAAGTTTGTTATTCGGATTTTGAACCTGCGCGCGCTAAGGTCAGGATTATTGAGATAGACGATCCAAACGCTCCGAAAGAGGAAACGAAACCGCCCGAAACGAAACCACCTGCACCGGTTCCACGCAAACCCTAATTGGGTTTGCTATCTCGAGCCCTGATTGGTACCGCGTGAAGCTCCTGGCCGATTATGGCTTGCACGCGGTCTACTAGTCCTTTGACGGCTTCATCCGTTGAGCAACCAGCGGTTGGAATAGGCGGGAGCAGGACCACCTCGATTGTTCCGGCCCTGGCTTCTCCCGTTCCCTTTCCCATTAAGTAGTCTGTGTTTTTGATGGCCACGGGCACGATTGGCACGCCTGCTTGAGCCGCCATGTAAAACGCTCCCTTTTTGAACGGAAGAAACTCTCCAGGTTTGGCTCGGGTGCCTTCGGCAAACACTCCAAAGGATCTGCCGGACCGAATGCGATTGGTGGCCGCTTCTACGGTGGCGCGTGCCCTCTCGCTGTTGGAACGATCGATCGCCATCACGTTTACAAAACCCATCCCGACTCCGAGAATCGGGACATTCAGTAACTCTTTCTTAGCGAGCAGTCCGAGCCTGCGGCCCGTATAGACGAAAAGCGTGGCCGTATCCAGATAGGATCTGTGATTCGAAATGAAGACGTAGGTTTGGGTAGGTTCAAGGTGTTCGTTGCCACTCAACCGAACTTTCATGCCGCTCAAACGCAGCCAGTTTCGCGCGCCAAAAAGCGCCCAGGGGTAAACCAGGTCATGCTTCCGTGTCAGCCACGCGACCAGCAATACCGGCGGACCAAAGATGAGTAATAGCGCAGCGGCGACAAAAAGAGACCACCAGTAATGTAAGCGTCGGAGAATCCGCATAGAAAACGTAAATGGCAGCGAGTGATAATCGCATAATTCCCGGGTAGGGGCGACAACGGCGGGTAAGCCGGCCGGCATCCAACTCCTCACGCTCCGGGCTGCCGGTTTCCTTGCCAGATTCGCTTTGGCGCGTTATCTTCCGTACTAGATTCTCTCCTCAGCCTGGCGGCAGGCTATTAAGCACAGAAACCAGTACCTCCGCATCCAACGTGCGTGCGCATTAAACACGCGTGATTGTTTCCAAAGGAAGTTTGCTATGAAGAGAATTTCATTTTGCCTCGCACTAATAGCGCTCTTTGCTGTCGTCTTGAATGCCCAGACACGCCAACGACGAGTCTTACAAAATCCTCAGGCGCCGGCGCCCTCTTCTCCAACCCCTTCGCGCACACCCGTGCTGGGCGGAGCAACAAGACCGGCAGGGACTCAGTCCGCTGGACAAACCGCAGGGGTTGCGAGCAATGATTCGGAAGAGGTTGATGCTGGCGACGTCGTTCGCGTTAACACCACGCTGGTCACGTTGCCGGTCAGTGTTATGGATCGCGACGGTCGTTACATTCCAAACCTGCGAAAGGAAGATTTCCGCCTCTGGGAGGAGGGCGTCGAACAAAACGTCGCCTTTTTCTCTTCGGTCGACAAACCGTTCTCAGTAGTACTAATGATTGACACCAGCGGGTCTACCCGTTTTCGCCTTGATGAAATTCAGGACGCCGCGATCACTTTTGTCAGCCAGTTGCGACAGGATGATCGCGTCATGGTTGTCTCGTTTGATGACCAGGTTAGGGTGCTAACTGAGTTTACAAGCGACCGCTCTCGCTTAAGTAATGCGATTCGGCGCACCGAGCCGGGCGATGGCACGAAGCTCTACGATGCGGTCGATCTGGTGATGAACCAGCGGCTGAATAGCGTCGAAGGTCGAAAGGCAATCGTTCTGTTCACCGACGGCGTCGATACAACGAGCAGGCATGCTTCCTACCAAAGCAATATTCGCGACGCTGAAGAGTTAGATGCATTGGTCTATACAGTGCAATACGACACTTACAGGGACCAGGGTGGTGGTGGCAGTGGTGGATCGGGATGGCCGGGTGGCGGCCGTTGGCCGAATTCCAATGCCGATATCCTCGGTCAGATTCTCGGTGGCGTGTTCCGTAGAGGCGGCGGCCATTCTGGAGGACGCGGCGGCGGCGGAGTTGGCAATAGCAGGCGCGAATACGATTTGGCGAATCGGTATCTACACGAACTGCCTGAACGAACCGGCGCCAGAAATTATCAAGGTGATTCCATGCAAAATCTCTCCTCTGCCTTCGCACAGATCGCCGAGGAGCTGCGCAGGCAGTACACACTTGGTTATTACCCGAAGACGCCGGCCCAAGCCGGTCAGCGACGGCAGATTAAAGTGCGCGTGAATCAGCCAAATCTGGCGGTGCGAACCCGTGACAGCTATGTCTTCAATCCAGGCGGCACTACAACCGATAATACCGCCGCTCGGTCTGCTCCTGTACTCCAGAAGAAGCTTGCGAAGCAAAACCAGTCCGGCAACAACATTTGGTTAAACGACTGAGGAGAGATGTTTCAATAGCCAGGTGCAGGGACATCTTCAACCGTGATGGGAGTCGCAGGCCATAGCGTCTTTAGTAGGAACCCAAAAGTCCATAAGCAAATGCCTGCCAGGACCGTCAAGGCAAGCCAGAATTTCCAGTAGGAGCTAAAGGTTTGTTCCCATCCCGGTTGAATGTTGTGCGAGAGGTTTACATTCATGACAGCTGGTGTGGACAGTCGTGAGATTAATTGGACGATGACATACCAAATGAAAGCATAGAGCCACGCCCTGCCATCCATTTTGACCCTACGTATGACCACCATCCCAACCGCAAACCCTCCGACGTGAGCCAGCGTCGAAGAAGCGACCCCGAATAATTCCGTGTAACTAAATTTTCCGCTGAGAAGCATTCCCCAGGTCGGCACAACATAAGTAAACCACACTGCCAACCCGGGAACCATCCAGATCACCGCAACCCGGATTAGTATCACTTGTTCGAAAAATAGTCCCAGCGCAAGTAGTAGGTTTCCGATGTTACACATCCAAAGCATGTGTCCTAGTTGATGGATCTGCCAGTAGTGAAGCGCCTGCGCACAGAAAAAAGCCAGCGGAAGAATTCCAAGAAGCCGAAACTGCGATTGCGTTAGTTTGTGAGTTTGCAACTCTAATATTTCCCGGGACAGTTGTTTTTTTTCTTTTCAATCCTCGCCGCTTCGTTACTTTTCGTTTTAGAATAACACTTCTATTACGGCTGCACGGATTCAAAACTTCGGGTTAAGCAAAGGTTCTCATTACCATATGCCTTCGGTCGACGACTTACTGGGTAGATCTATTCCTGAACTACGAGAGCTATTTCTCGAACGCACTCGGCCTGTACCTAAGGGATTGCTTGAGGCGCTCGAGGTAGACACGCGTGCCGGCGCACATCAACTCGCCAGGAGAATCCGGAAGCGATATCGAAGCAATCGCTCAGAAGGTCAACGGCTTCACACCTTGTTGCGGTTTGAAATTGACCTCTGGGCACAGGGCTTTTCATTTGTCGCCGGCGTCGATGAGGCGGGAATGGCGCCGCTTGCCGGTCCGGTCGTAGCCGGAGCTGTGATTCTGCCACAGAATTACAAGCTACGTGGTCTCAACGATTCGAAGAAGATTCTCGACCCTGAGATGCGCGAAGAATTAGCCATCCAGATCAAACAAGACGCGGTGTGCTGGTCATTCGGTTTTGCTGAAGTGGAAGAGATAGACAAGATAAACATCTATCACGCCGGGCTGCTGGCAATGCAGCGGGCCGTGAATGGCCTTAGCTGCGTGCCTGACTTTGTACTCGTAGACGCCCGCAAGATTCCTCGGTGTCCAGCGCCCCAGCGCGGCATCATCCGTGGGGACGCACTTTCCGCCAGCATCGCTGCCGCTTCAATCATCGCCAAAACTACTCGCGACGCTCATATGCTCGAAATGGACAACCTGTACCAGGGTTACGGCTTTGCGTCGCACAAGGGTTACCCAACACCTGAACATTGTCGCGCGCTTAAGGAGCTCGGAGCCGTCTCAATCCACCGGCGCAGCTTCGGGAGAGTGCGTGAGGCTCTCGGGTTGGATCCGGTACAAACTGAACTGTTTGCCGAGCAATCTGATGAAGGTGTCACTGAGATTGCAGCCGCCCACGCCCAATAAAACTCAATCCTTTCGCAATACTTAAAGAATCACATCAAGCTTTCATAAGTCGATGGCTTCCCTAAACGAATACAAGAAGAAACGCCGCTTCAATAAAACTCCTGAGCCAGGTCCTGAAAAGAAGCGAACAAAGACTGGCCGTATTTTTGTTATTCAGAAACACCGTGCAACAGCGCTCCACTACGATTTCCGTCTCGAGGCAGACGGAGTTTTGAAGTCGTGGGCGGTTCCCAAAGGACCCTCGCTCGACCCGACAGTTAGGCGACTGGCAATGCAGGTCGAGGATCATCCAGTTGACTACGCCGACTTTGAGGGGGTTATCCCTGAAGGAGAGTATGGTGGCGGCACAGTGATGGTTTGGGATTATGGGACTTATGAACCTGAGGAGACGGACGATGTTAGTGCAGCCATCCGTAAGGGGGAGTTAAAGTTTTCCCTTAACGGTAAGAAGCTCAAAGGCTCCTGGGTGTTGGTTCGCACCAGAGATCGCCAATGGCTTCTCATTAAGCACCGGGATTACTACACAACCGAAGAAGAAGTTACGGAGCTAGCTCCAGCTTCAATTCTTACTCGTCGAACCCTTGCGGAGATCGCTGAAGACGAAGGTGGCGACATCAAGAAGGCTGCTACGGGTGATCCGAAGAAGGTTCCCCGCCGCACGGGCGTCAAGCGCCGCAAGCAGGGCAGTAAGAAAAAGGTCTGGCACAGCAAGGGCAGTTAACGTTTTGCTTGAACCTGGCTGACGCTAAAGAAGCTCAACCTTCAACCTTCAGGTTGGGTGTTCGCAAAACCAGAAAGTTAAAGCCTGAATTCTGAAATGCTTGCCTTCTAGTCCTATAAGCGTCGGTCGGCCTACGCCTCAGCATCTATCCATCCGGTGCACGGACTAAAAAAATGTTTACATTTGGATCCCATCGATCAAGAGGTTGTGGGAAAACTTAGGCTCCCGCGCTGAAGGCGCGTAATAATGGTTATCTTAAAGATCGTCTCAGTTAGGCGTCACTCATTTCGCGCCTTCAGCGCTTCAGAATTCGCAAAGACTTTGACCTGGGGCGGTGCCCCAGGCTTTCACATTTCGCGCCTTCAGCGCGGGAGCCTCAGTTCTCACACAACTCTCTCAATCGGTGGGCTACTTTCAGCCGTTCCGTTTCACGGACTGATCAAGTTACTTTTTGTGGAAAGCCTCTATCCATCAAGCAGTCCCGCGTAAGACAGCTGACCATCAACAATCCGCGCCGCCGCAGTGTAGGGATGCGCTTCCGTCTTTTTCGAATCAATAATGTGGGTTACTAAAAAGCCATCTGCCTTCAGAAAATCCGCAATCAGGCTTCGATGACAGCGCCACCATAACGCCTCGGCGCACATTATCGTTGTCCGCATCGTGCTCGCAATCTCAAGAAGAACTTCAATTCCCTGTTTGAATTCTTCGCTCTGTATGTGGTCGGCGTAGGCCCTAAAGGAAGCATTCTTCCAGGCAGAGTTATTTGAATTGGGAGATGGTCGGCGGCGGCCGCCTAATTGAGGATTGTGAGAGTAGCGAACTCCAACCGCTTCCAGGTTCTTTGCGAGCTCAGGCTTGTTGAAGTGCGGGTATCTCCGAGAGCCAGGGAAACTCCTGACGTCGACAAGAGCGCCGATCTGATGTGCGAGCAGAATCTCATTGAACTCATCAGCAGAACGAGTCGAATGACCTATTGTCCAGATGTCGTTCGCCACCCTGACTGCCCTCCCTTGGATCTTCGCTCAGACTCTACATTAGCTTCTGGGCCGACGCGGCTGAAGCACATCAAAGCTCAACGTCGCTTAACGTTCCCTCTTAACTGTCTGCCTGCCGACCTCTGAGGTATTACGTCAATATCTATGAACTTCCTGCGCGTTGCACTATATTCGCTTCGACTAATCCCTATCGAAAAGGTGATGCCATGCTTGAAGACTCGAACCCAGAGGAAAGGATCCTCAACGTCTCAGATGGAGATCGCGTTGGTTCTGATATTCATCCTAATGGTGGGGTAGACGCCGAGCAACTTAAGGCGACCAATAACGTCTGGGTTGATTTGAGATACCGCGGAGTTGGTGGATGGTTAATGTTTTTCATAGTCACCCTTGTGTTCATCGGTCCCCTTCGGATCTGTGCCAGCCTTGTCCAGTACCACACTAACGCGGAACCACTTTACGCTGACTATCCGTTTCTCAAGGTAATCAATGTGTTTTACGTCATAGTCGGATTTGGGCTGATTTGTTTCAGCATTTATGCAGGCTACAGTCTGTGGAAGGTTCGACCAAAAGTTGTTCAGACTGCCAAAACTTACTTGCTTGTGTCAGCCATTTGCTGGACCATACTGACTTGCTCGCCATTGCTAGCGGGACTGCCCAAAGAATCAAACACAGCAATGCTGCTGGCCCTTCCTCTCGAAATATTAAAGCAGCTTGTCTATCCAACTGTTTGGTATCTATATCTGACTAACTCCAAAAGGGTGGCGGCAACCTACGCTCTTCTACCTCAGCCAGCTGCGCCGATTACCTAAAGTGCCTCACCCAAAGTTAAGGTTTAACCTTAAAGGTAAGCTTCAAGTTTGAATCGTCCTCGCTTCGCGAGTAGTGGCTTCCACAGATCGCCTAGCTTTCGCACTCGCGCCGGCACGTTGCTCATAGTGAAGTCATCAATGCTGATGCCGCGTTCAACCTCAGACCATTTCACTGGTGTTGAGACTGTGGCCTTCGGCCGCGGCCGCACTGAGTAAATTGAGGCGAGCGTACGTCCCCAGGCGTTCTGGTTGTAGTCGACCAGCACGGTGCCTTTGGGCCGTTTCGAAACCACGTAGACCGCCGTTATGAGCTTTGGCGCCTGAGCGGCCAGCGCGTGCGAAAACTCTTTGGCGAAACTCCACACCTGCTTCTGCGTCGGGCCTCGTTCAATGGGAACGTAAACATGAATGCCCTTCGAACCGGTCGTCTTCGCGTAACACGGCATCTTCAACGACTCTAGTCCCTGCCTAAGTAATAGCGCAGTTTCAACCACCTTCTCGAAGGAAGCATTTGGAACTGGATCCAGATCAAAGTGCAAATAATCCGGCCGGTCAACATCATCACAGCGCGCATACCATTGGTTAAGGTCGATGCAACCAAGATTTACGACCCATAGCAGCGAAGCGAGATCCTGAATCATTGGGAAGTCGATTATGTTCCCGGATGAATGTTGGATATGACAGAGCTCAAGCCATTCGGGTCGCGGCGAGGGACAGCGCTTCATGAAAAAGAATTCTCCCGCCGCTCCGTTGGGATAACGCTTCATTACCATCGCCCGGTCGGTTAAGTGAGGGAGCAGGTAAGGCGCGACATCGGCGTAATACTGAATCAGGTCGCGCTTGGTTATGCCTAGCTTTGGCCAGAACGGCTTCGACAGGTTAGTGAGCTTTACGACTTTCCCTTCAAGTTCCAGCTCAAGGTTGATTTCATCCTTAGGGAGTACCAACCGTTTCACAGATGCTTTAGCCGGACGGCGGCGGGGAGTCGCTGACCGCTCTACTCGAGCGGGATGATAGTCTCGCGTCGCTGGATTATCAGGCATTAGTTTGCGATTTTATGCAACGAAGCTAAGGTTATACATTAGGTGGGAGAATAAACTATGAAGCCGAAGTCTCAAACGCACATTAGCTAACACTTCGCGTTAATTCGGGTCCTTTTGCGGATCCTGGCTCTGTGAGATTTCGTCAGCCTCTTCTTCAATCGCTTGCAGAGCTTTCATGAGCATCTGGCGGTGTGCCGGCCGAACTGCTTTACTTAACTGATCTTCAACTCGCGACCGAGACAATTTCAGCGAGGCAAGGCGTTGCAGCCGAATGCGTTCATCCATGGGTACGCGCGGGGCGCGTTCCGTCGAGGCGCGCTGACTCGCTTCTTCCATTTGTTCTTCATAGGACTTGCCCCATCCAATCGCCATTGCATTCTTCCGTAAAGCAAACTGTTAGTTTGCGCAGAGTTTCTCCTCGAAGTTATTTAGTCGCCAACTCGCGAACGCAAACTAACAGTTTGCGCTACAGGCTAAACCACCGTCCCGTCATTAACCAAAGCATTCTTGGGCACAATAATAATTCCGTCGCGAATGTAGTAAGAACCGTCATCGGCATCAGCATTAACGACACCAGCTTCGTTGAGCAACCGAACGTTACTACCAATGCGAGCGTTCTTGTCGATAATGGCGCGACTGATGACAGTTCCCTCCCCTATCCCCAGGCGCGGCTTATTGGCGACCAGATCGTCGCGCATCTCTTCAATGGTCTGGTAGTAATCGGCGCCCATGAGAAACGACGAATCAATCCGTACGCCCTTAGATATTCTGCTTCGCAAGCCCACAACAGAATTTGTGATTGCCGCGCCGAGGACAATGCAACCGTCACTGATGATCGACTCAACAATCTGCGACTCCTCAAGTTTCGAAGGCGGCAAGTAACGGGCTCTCGTAAAGACCGGCGCTTCCGCATCAAACAAATTAAACTTGGGAATCTTCGAAGTCAGATCCAGATTGGCGCGATAGAAAGCGGTGATCGTTCCGATGTCTTCCCAGTAACCATCGAACAAGTAGCCCTGAACATGGCCGGCCTTGATCGCGCTGGGAATTATTTCTTTGCCGAAGTCGACGGCATTCGGATCCTCGGCGAGCAGTTGTTCCAGTCGATCATACTTGAACACGTAAATACCCATCGATGCCAAAAACGGACGGGCGATCGCTTCGGCTTCCCCAAGGCCCAACCTGGTTGTATCAACGCGCATCGCTTGCAGTTCTTCACCCTTGGGTTTTTCTTTGAACTCGACGATGCGGCCACTCTCGTCTGTCTTCAGTAAACCAAAGTCGCTCGCCGCCGCTTCATCGCACGGCGTAACAGAAACGGTCACGTCAGCGTTGCTTTCATAGTGTCGATCGAGAAACTTGCGGTAGTCCATGCGATAAAGATGATCGCCGGAAAGTATGAGCAGCGTATCGATTCCCCAGTCACGAATGTGCGGCAGGATCTGGCGCACTGCGTCGGCAGTCCCTTGAAACCAGTGTGGACTTTCGGGTGTTTGTTCCGCAGCCATCACCTCGACAAAACCATTTGAAAACTGAGAAAAGCGATAGGTTTGCGCCAGGTGACGATTCAGCGAAGCCGAGTTGTACTGCGTCAGCACAAACATCTTGAAGACATCGGAGTTTATGCAGTTCGAGATCGCAACATCGACAAGCCGGTATTTTCCACCGAGTGGCACCGCTGGTTTCGATCGTTGCTGAGTAAGAGGAAACAGGCGCGTCCCCGCACCACCACCCAGGATCACCGCAAGTACGCTATGCTTGGCAGGCATTTAATCACGCTAAACTTTGGATTCGGAAAGCTGAACCGAGGATAGACGCAAACCTCAGAGGTTTCAAGAGTTCCGCTTTAGAGATAGGCTGGAATTGAAGGTTAGAACGGAAAGGTTGGCTTGGAAGGAAGGACGCCGATCAGTACGCGGCCGGAGCGCCGCTGCTGGTTTTTTGCCCTGCGGCTTCCTGAGCGATCTTCACACCGACGCTGGCGCCAATGCGCGTGGCTCCGGCTTCAACCATCGCGCGCGCGTCTTCGAGACCCTTCACACCGCCAGACGCCTTAACACCAAGCTCCGAGCCTACAGTGCGGCGCATTAAGGCAATGTCCGCCACCGTCGCGCCCCCTTTTGAAAAACCAGTCGACGTTTTTACGAAGTCGGCGCCGGCGTTCTTAGCGGCTAGACAAGCGCGCACCTTTTCATCGTCATTCAGCAACGCGGTTTCAATAATCACTTTGCACGTCACGTTGTATTCGTGCGCGACTTCGACTACTGAACGG
>JBOGOP010000143.1:0-13112 GCA_050747225.1 Pyrinomonadaceae bacterium | reverse complement strand
AGTGCGCAAAGACGATAAGCGAGACGAGGCAAATGATTTGAAGGCCAGTCACAAGCTTTACCTTACCTTCAGTACTTACACTATTTAATGGCGGCGCCTTAGCAAGGATGAAGGCGGAAGGATGAAAGATGAAACGAGACTCTTTCTTGTTCACCCTTCATCCTTCATCCTTTCCTCGGTTCCCGCCGCTCGCGTCCAGGGATTTGTTGGGCCAATCATTTCTCCCTGGTAAACTGGGCTTCATCTCCGAACAACTCTGAGTTCTGCAAATTCTTTTTCAGCAGCTTCTCTACGCTGGCAGAGTCCTTTGTCTCCTTCGGGATTACCTTCGTATTCACAACTCGCAGGTCAAGCCGCTTGCCATCATCGGATAGCTTGTAGGTCAGGTAAAGATACTTGCGACCGGCTGAGTCAATATCTTGAACACTGATAAAAGAAGTCTTGCCAACGTCGGAATGAAAAGCTCGAAACAAATCACCATCGTAGGAAACAATGGCGATTGAATCGTCCAAACTTCGCACCTTCATCTTGTCCGTTCCATCCTTAGACACCCAGTTGCCTAGAAGCCGTTCGTCAATCTTATGGGTCGGGCCAGATGTAATCGGAACTGCATAGTCGCCTTCGCACCCGCTGAAGCTGAGACAGCAAGCAATCGCGACTATTCCGAGGGCCGCCCTTCGGCAAGCTCGTGTAGCTGTGTTCATGTGTAACGCTCCTTTCCTAATGGATTCCAGAACGCCTTACCATCTAACGCTGCGCTTCAGCGGCCGGGAGAGAGCATACGCTAGCGGCAAGTTGTCGATGAAAGGCACGCTGATTCCGGTCCGCTGCAAGCGCTGTTATGTTGCGACGTAGATTTTATCGCACAAACGTTTTCTTCACTCTCTCCGAGAGAAGGAAATATGGAATCCAAATGTGCAAGGCTATGAATCTTACTATAAGCACAGACGTTTGCTTTGAATAGTCAGGGCTCTCGGCGATCGCAGGGATTAAACCAGAAAGATAATAACCAATGAGAATGAGAATAAAGATCATCGGGATTCCCACAATAATCACCTTGGGAAACACTCTCTGCTTGCGAAAGAACAGCACCACCGCCAATGCATTCAGACCGAGAATGGCCGAGCTTGACGCAAGCTCGAACAAAAGCACCGGCTTCCAATAGGGATGATACGCAATCGATCCAGGAGTGGTAAGACGCTCCCAAACTTGATCTTGGCGAAAAGGGGCTAGATTACCTAGAAAGTGTCCTAGATTTTGAACAAGACTTATGATCAAACCAATAGCGACGAAAATTAGAACGCCGCCGATTCTAGCAGCGGGTTCACTGCCCGGAATTGCCGAAAGACTTTGAACCTCTGCGTCGCCTCGCAGTTCTGGGGGCTCTGCTTCCATATCGGTTTTACTACAATCCGAGCAACATAACGGTTGAACTCAGCCGCATGTGACGGCCGGAGGCCCCAGCAGGTCGGCTGCAGCGAAGGGTTAGGCCGCAGGCTGCCGCCGGGAACGTGGGCGCGTGTCATTGACCGGCAGGTGGTTGCCACAACTCGACCTTGTTTCCCTCAGGATCGATGACCCAGGCAAACTTGCCGTACTCAGAGTCATCGATCTTGTCGAGGACGTTGCAGCCTTCCGCTTTGAGCGCCGCAACCAGAGCGTGAAGGTCTTCAACGCGGTAGTTGACCATGAACGAGGCTTTGCTCGGAGCAAACTGGTCGCCTGCCTCAGGAAAAACGGACCAGGCGGTCGTTCCGCCCGTGGGGTTGCCCTCCGAGTCGACCCAGTCGAACGCGGCACCGCCCCACACCTGGACATCGATGCCGAGATGACGCTTGTACCAAGCCTGCAACGCAGGTGCATCCTTTGCCTTGAAGAAGATGCCGCCGATGCCAGTGACTCGCTTCATGTGAACCTCCGATGTGTGGTGTTTGGGGGGGTGACGGTTGCCTTGCGGCCTTAACGCCGGCCTTCAGCTGCGGCGCGCGATCAGCCTTTGTGTTGATGAAAAATTTACTTGCGAAGCACGCTGTCGCGCCGTCAGCTGCAAGGCTTTGTTGAGGCGCGTTGTGGTCAAACAGCAATTTTTCGACCCGCGGACATCATAGTTCGTACGCAATAAGTGATTGTGCCGATCACAGTTAAGACGAACGGAACTGACGTGGTGGCAGGCACCCAGTTTGGGATTTGGTTCCCGGGCATCGGGTATACGACATATACAACTATGCCAAGCATCCAAAGCACCGCTAACAGGAACGCGCCAACAATCGTTAGGGCGCTCCGAGCGACAGTTCGCGGTACAAACGACGCGAAGAGTGTCGCTGCAAACGGAACAATCAAGAGTATCCGCACCGCCAGTGGAATACCTTCCTCTTTGAGAACCTCCGTTAGAAGATAACCGAATGGGATAATGGCGTCACTGTTCCCGAAGCAAACGATGCAAAACGTCAACGCGCATGCAATGGGAAGAGCAAATCTCATTGAGGTTAGAACTAACTTTGGACGAGTGGACAGCGCCCCAACGCTGGCCTTCAGCTGCGGCGCGCACTGAACATCCAGCGTTGATTAAGCCGCGACTGCCTCGTTGACCGGTTGTCGTGGTTTCTTTCGCAGGATCGCCGCTGAGATCAGCGTAACTATCAAGCCAATCGGAAACGGCTCAATGAAACTGAACGCGGCGTTGAGCAAAGGATTGTCGAGCGTCGCCTTCATGCTCTTCATCTCATCGGCGATGGCCTGAATCTTCTGGGCGCTTTCACCGGCGGCCCGGGCTTGCTCGATCGCGTACGCCGCGTACTTGTCGCAGAAATCAGGCATGAACTTGAAATAGACGATCTCCCACGTCACGACATAACAGACGCTGGCGACGAGCGTAATCAAGATCCCCACCGCGAACGCGCGGCCGAAACTAATCTGCCCGCCCCCGACATTCTCGCGATACGAACGAATCCCAAAGAACACCAGCAGAGACCCAGCGATTAGAATTGTATAGCCGAGAACGAGGCTGTGACCAAAGCCGATTCGCTCTGAGAAAGCGAGGCTCAAGGTCATCATGCCAATCATGATGAACCCGGAAATCAAACCAAACGTCAGAACTGTCTTTTTCATTTTGCTGCTCCCGCTTTCGTGGATTGACCTTTCGCCGGTGAACGTATCTCAGGCACTTCGTTTTGTCGTCACACTTTGGGATGATTTTGCCGAATTACGCGCGAATCATACTTTTGGATGACCCGGTTGTTTAGGTTTTCTCTCTGTGAATCTCTGTGGTTCTCTATGTCTCTGTCTGAGTCCATGCGCAATCAGATCGAGAATCTCATCGACCCCGCCAGGCACTTCTGTTTTTAGTTTTCAAAAGCCGCGGCATAACAAACAGCAGCACCGGGCCCGCACCGGGCGACTGGAGAGTACCATGAAGATGGCTGTGCGGGCTCCGGTGCATGCGCTAGTTCGGCCGCGTCGTAGCAGGGTTGTCCGACCGAAGCGCCTTCTTCAGGAGTGCCATCTGGCCGGCGTGATACAGATGGTGCTGCGTCACGCCAATGAACTGGGTGTAGGCCGTGTAGGGCGCTTCGGGCACCAACCGCTCGTCGAGACGTTCCCGAGGAAAGCTCCGTACCGCCTGTCGGAGATCGTCGTTGAGCTGTTTCAGCACACGGATCGAATCCCTCCAGTTCTCGGCACTCGGCTCTGGGACTGGAGGCCAGTCCTCGGTCTGAGTCAGTTGCCTGCCATCGCCGCCGAGCCGCCGCAGCACCACGCCGTAGTCGCCATACAGATGCAGAACCAGCTCCCAGATACTGTGAGCGCCCGCGATCGGATGCGCCGCTGCTTGGGCCGCAGTGACGCCTTCGAGGACTTCGAGCACGGACGGGCCATGCCACGCGTCACCCTCGAGAGCACGCTCCAATTGCTCTTCGAGCCTACCAACCTCGGTCTCCATATCTCTCCTTCGCTGGCGGCCGAACGCTGCGCTTCAGCTGCGGCGCGCGAACAGCATTCAGCCTTAATTGGAAAAGACTACTTGAGAAGCACGCTGTCTCGCAGTCAGCTGTAGGGCTTTGTTGGGCACGGCCCCTAAGAAACGGTTGCCTTGGTTCCGAGCGTTTTTTTCAACAGCGTTCTGAAACGCGCGACATCCTCCGGGTGTGTGAAGCATCGCTTCGGAATTGTATGAAATAGCGATCTATCAAAGAAGAGATGAAATGAATGTTCGGATTCGGCGGCTCGCAATATGTGCCCGCCTATCGTAGTTTCTTCAGCATATCAACCGCATGAAGATTTGTCGGGTCAAGCTCGACAGCCTTCTGGTAGTTCTTAATCGCCAGCTCTTTGTTGCCGCTCACCTGATAAGCCTCGGCGAGACTATCGAAAGTATTTGACGACTGTGGATAGGCAACCGTATTCAGTTTGAAAATCTCAATCGCCTCGCTCGTTTTCCGGTTGCCGTAGAGGAGCTGATATGCCAGCGAGTTCAATTCGGGTTCGCTGAAGTCAAAAGTCACGTCGTTGGCCGCGCGTAGAGACTCATAAGTCTTGATCGCCACCTGAATCCCCTGTTTGCCGATCGTCTCGTACATAGCTTCGGCAATCGACCGCTTGGGTAAGACGTAAGGCTTTCCGTGCACAATATTCAGGATCGCGCCGTTTATCTCCAGGCGTTTGCTGTTCCCCTTATTGGTCAAAATGATGACGGTGATCTTTTCCGCTAGCCTTCTTGCGATCAGCGCCCGGTAACCCCCGGTAGCGCCCTGATGCCAAACGAACTTATCCCCGTCTTGATAGCTGATGTTCCAACCGAAACCGTAGGTTGATGTGCCTTCCTTCACCTGACCCGGCGTGAATGCCTCGGCGAGCGTTGACTGCCGCGCCAACTTTTCGGTGTACAACGCGTGATCCCATTTCAGTAGATCGTCCACGTTCGAGTACATGCCGCCGCTGCCCGTTAGCAGCGCGTCGTCAGCAGCATTGTTTCCGAATTGGTCATAAGCCCTCGCGAGCGATTCCATGTTGTGCGGCGAACCGTCATAGATGAACGTGTTGCGCATCCCGAGCGGCTTGAGAATCTTGTCGGCCAGGAAGCCTGCGAACGGCCGGCCCGAAACTCTCTCCACTACTATGGCGAGAAGAACATAGTTGGTATTGCTGTATCTATACTTTTCGCCCGGCTTCGAAACCAGAAAGTTCGGCTGCGAAAGCCTTTGCAATACCTCATCGTTTGTAAGGCGCGGGTGATCGATCCCCAGGTCGCCGACGTCAGGAATACCTGACGTGTGGTTGAGCAGTTGCCTTAGAGTCATTCCGGGCAGAGTGTTCCTGAGTTCAGGAATGTATTTCGATACAGGGTCATCGTAATTAATCTTATGCCGCTCAGCCAGCATCAAAATCGTCATCGCCGTGAACTGCTTCGCAACGGAGCCGAGATTTGAAATCGTTTCCGGCATAAATTTCCGGTGCGATTGAAAGTCAGCCTCCCCGAACGCCTTTCGGTAGATCGCCTTTCCGCCGACCGACACAATGATGCTGCCGTTGAATTGGCCCCGCTCGTACAGCGTCGTCACTAAACGGTCGATCTCGCCAGACCGGTCAGAGGGCAAGGCATAAAGACTTACCGGGAAAGCGAGAAGAAGGTAGAGCAGGCTCTTAATGACTTGCGCAGGCTTCACAACGATATCATTTCCTTTCGGGAGTGTGATTGGCCTCACAGGCCGCCCAACGATGAAGCTCAGCCGCAGCGGGCGAGGAGCGAAGCGACGAGACCGACGTCGGCTGGAGCGATTTGTTAGGCCTTCGTCGGAACGTGCATGAGTCAGAATCATTTGTCAGAGCAGCCCGCCAGAAAGCGAGCGAGTTCCCGAAAGGTGAGGGCCTGGAGCGTTAGACCGTTCCCGCGTCGCGTGCGACCTGGAGCGTGTCGAGGTATTGCTGGAACTTGACGGCCCGGCCATCGCGAATCGTCCAGACGTGGGCGACCTGTGCTTTGCGTTCCTCTGCTTTCCCATGAAACCTGAAGTAATAGTAGCCGAGAGCCACAACTCTCTCACCGCCGTTGCACTCAAAGATCTCGTCCGCGTCAAAGACGAGTTTGTCGAAACCCGCCGTTAAGCGTTCGAAAACGCCTGAGCGCACCTCAGCTATTCCGCGATAAGGGCTGCGGTCGGCCAACGGCGAATGATCAGCCACGATCCAGGCAATGTCGTCAGCCAAATACGACATCACTGCTTCGTAGTCGCGTTCGCCCAAGCGGGCGTAGAGTGTTTCAATATCTGCGATGCTGTTCATGTTCGGCAGTCTAACTTGGCCTCGTGAGAACGGCAAAGCTGAATTGACCGAACGCCGAAACTCGGAGAGGACGAGAAGCATTGCTATTATGTGGCGCCACGGGCCTAACGCCCAGCATCAGCGGCGGCGCGTAGCGCCGTCCGCTGCATGCTGTTGTTAGGCATCAGTCCCGTCACCCTCAATGGCTCGTGCTGGCTGGATTTTGCTTGAAGAGCATGATGCAAGCAACAATGAGCACCAGCAGCACCGCCGTTGCGGAATAGCGGCTCAAGGCGAGGCCGCCAGACGCGACTGGCTTGTCAAGAAAATCGCCGACTACAGCGCCAAGCGGACGTGTCAACACGAAGGCTGCCCAGAACAGCACTGTGTGCGAGATGCGGGTCCAAAAGTATGCGCCAGCGACAAGTGCCAGCAGCGCCGCGAAGACTGCTGCTGCCCCTAAGTAACCCAGACCGGCCGTGTCTGCAGTCCAGTCGCCGAGCGCGGTACCCAATGTTTGCGAGAACATGATCGTTGCCCAGTAGAACATTTCAGACCTAGGCGTGCTCACCGACTCCACCGATACCGTGCCCATCGCGCGATACCACACTGCGAGCGATGCGAGCAGGAGAACTAGCAGGAGTGAGCTACCACCCGCGTAGCCGATACCGAGGGAGCGTGTCGCAAAATCGGCAAGCGTCGTGCCAACGGTAGTGGTCGCGATGATCGTGGCCCAGTAGACGTACGGGTGGAAGCGCTTGGCGGCGATCTGCACGCCTACAGCTGCGACAAACAGCGCGGTGAAGATGCCAGTTGCCGCGAGGTAACCGAGATTCATCGACATGGACACCGCATCGCCGCCGGTTTCGCCAAGCGTAGTGGCAGCAATTTTGATGATCCAGAAAAGCAGCGTAACTTCCGGCACCTTGCTGGTCGTCTGGCCCTGAATAGCGTTCATCTCGTTTCCTTAAGGTCGGAAGTAATGATGCCTAACGCTGCGCTTCAGCGGCGTGCTCACCCAACTTACCAAAGAAGCCGCGCGCGCCGGCGAGTCCGCTGCAAGCGCTTGTTGGGCATCGCCCCGAGGTCTGTAAGATCCAACCCCACGCTTAGTTCGTTGCCGCCTGCACCGCGCCCGCAGCCTTTTCGATGATCGCGGCCACCGCACTGGGCTGCGACACGTAGATCGCATGACTACCCGCCGCCTCAGAGACCGTAGCACCCGCGCGCTCCGCCATGAAGCGTTGAGCCGGAGGTGGAATCATCTTGTCTTCCGTGGCTACCAAGTACCAGCTGGGCTTGGTTTTCCATGCCGGCTCAGTGATAGTCCCGCCGAGCGCCTCAACGCCCCAGGGGACTTGAGCGTCGGCCATGAACGCGGCCTTTTCTGCTTCCACGTCAGCCGCGAATGAAGCGGCGAACTTTGCCTTGTCAAGGAAGAGATAACCGTCCTGCGGTGGCAGGATCGGCGGTACCGGCGCGCCCGGCGGTGGATTCGCGATGAGACTATTCACCGACTCGCCCTTGTCCGGCGCAAACGCGGTGATATAGACAAGCCCCGCGACTTTCGGATCGTTGCCGGCCTCAGTGATCACCACCCCGCCGTAGGAGTGGCCGACAAGAACTACCGGGTCAGCCTGCGCGGCAATAATGCGCTTGGTTGCGGCAACATCGTTTGCCAGCGATAGCGTCGGATTCTGAACAATCGCGACGGTGTAACCATCCTTCCGCAGGATATTGTAGACACCTTCCCAACCAGAGCCATCCACAAAACCACCGTGGACGAGCACAATCGTCTTTGCTTCCAAACTTGATCTTTCAGTCATGATATTTTTTCCTTTCTTCGTAAACTGATTTCGTCGACCAACAAAAGATGCCCAACGGATGGCCGCTAAGCTGCGGCACGCGATCAGCATTCAGCCTGAAGGAATAAAATTACTTGAGAAGCATGCTATCGCGCCGTCAGCTGCAAGGCTTTGTTGGACAGCGTCTGGAATAAAGCAGCTAAGGAACGGCGATAAGATCGCACGGATTATTTTCAGGCATCTTTTCGCCAGTAATCGAATAAGTGACATCCACGACGGCATAACATCCAGGCATCGAATCACCACCCAAGCCACGACCAAAAGCTTCATTTCCTTCCGCGCCCCTTCCGAATTCGGATGCGTATCCAACGATGATCTCCCGGCCATTGAATTTCAAGTGGCGATATTTGACGAGCACACCCAGCGAACCGTTGAAGCCCAGAGCCACGCCGCCGCCAATTTCGAATTTGCTGATCCGACCAGAATAGTTAACCGGTTTCCAAGAGAAGGCCTGAGATTCTTTCGGAAACATTTTGGCAAGTGAGGTTTTGGTGACGTTTGTCATGAATGTCCGCTCATCGAAGTCTGAGGGCGGCGACGCAACAAACAATCCGACGTCATATTTTTTCCAATAAAGCAGCGCGAACTGTTGCGAAGCTTCGAGCGGCACAGGCTTGAAGTGTTGCGGGCAAGCGAAATGAAGATCACCTATCGCGCACTGGGGAGCCTTTGCTCCGGTAGTTGATCCCACTAACGACAAACTGAGTGTTATTGCTGTGAGCGCAAGACATATTTTCATTTTCATAGGTAGCTGTCCAACGCTGGCCTTCAGCTGCGGCGCGCGATCAGCATTCAACCGAGAAGGAATAAGATTACTTGAGAAACATGCTATCGCGCCGTCAGCTGCAAGGCTTTGTTAGGCCGTCGCGAGCGGAATGTCGGCGGCTTCGAGCAGCAACTCGCTCAAGCACAGCACGTATCCGTCCGGGTCACGGACATCAAACTCCGTATCGCCATAAGGCATTCGCTCCAGCGGGCGCGTGACCTCCGCGCGCTGCCGCAAGTCCGCGTAGATTTCGCGGAGATGACCGCCGCTCAACCCGATATACACGTCCCAGCCCTTCAGCTCAGGTTGACGCCCGGAAACCGTCGCGCGGCGCACCATGATCCGCGTCGCTCCGTGCTCAAGGATCGCAAACTCGTGAGGCTGGCGAGCCGGGAACGGGTCGGCAGTGAAGCCAAGCATCTCCTGGTACCAGTTAATCGTTCGTGATACGTCGGTGACGCGAAGAACCGGGGTAGCTGAACTAACCATTACCATCACTTTACCTCCACTACTAGCGCGGCCTAACGCTCCGGTTCAGCGGCGGGCCGCGCAGCGGACCGTCCGCTGCAACCGGTTGTTAGGCAGCAATTGCTTACGCATCTTCCACTATTTGCGCAGTGGTCTGAAGGCCGCGCGCATCTCCGTCGCGAAGATCAGCGGCTCTTCCCACGCTGCGAAGTGCCCGCCCTTCGCCGCTTCGTTGAAGTAGGTGAGGTTCGAGTAACCGCCCTCCGCCCAGCGCCGGGATGGCTGGTAGATCTCGCCGGGGAAGACGGTGAACGCCGCCGGGATGGAGAACTTCTTGGGGCCGAAGTACGGGGGCTTGTTGTCCCAATAGCTGCGGGCCGAGGAGATCCCGGTGTTGGTCAGCCAGTAGAGGGTGATGTTGTCGAGCACGTCGTCGCGCGTCAGCCGCTCTGGGGGCTCTCCCTTGGTCGGCGTGCGCATCGCCGCGAGGACCGTCGCCGCCGGCTGGTCGTCGCCGTCGCCGTGGTCGATCAGCCAGGCCGCGAGGGCGACCGGCGAATCGGCGAGCCCGTAGAGCGTCTGCGGACGCGATGCCATCTCGATCGCATAGGCCGCGTTCTTGGTGAAGAAGCCCCTCAGCTTGTCGAGCGCGCGCTGCTCCTGGGCCGTGAGTTCGTACGGCAACGGCGCACCGGCCTGGATCACATTCGCCATGTCCTGCGAGAGGGCGAACAGGAAGTTGCCGTGTATGGCCACGAGCTCTGGCGGCGCCGCGACCGCCATCGCGTCCGTGATCTGGCCGCCCACGTCGCCGCCCTGCGCGACGAATCGCGTGTATCCCAGGCGCTTCATCAGCACGATCCAGGCGCGCGCCATGCGCGCGTGATCCCAGCCGGTCGTGCTCGGCTTGCCAGAGAACCCGTAACCTGGGATCGACGGGATCACGACGTCGAAGGCGTCTTCCGCCCGGCCTCCGAAGGCCGTAGGGTCGGTAAGCGGGCCGACGAGCTTGATCTGCTCGAGGATCGAGCCGGGCCATCCGTGCGAGATGATGACGGGCAGCGCGCCCTTGTGCTTCGAGCGCACGTGGATGAAGTGGATGTCGAGCCCGTCGATCTCGGTGGTGAACTGGGGCAGGGCGTTGAGCTTCGCCTCGCACTTGCGCCAGTCGTAGTCCGTCGCCCAGTAGCGCGCGAGGTCCTGGAGCGGCGCGAGCGGCACGCCCTGCGACGTGTCCGCGACGGTCTCCTTCTCCGGCCACCGCGTGGCCTCAATGCGCAACCGCAGGTCGGTAAGTTGCGCTTCCGAAACATTCACACGAAACGGACGAATTGCGGTCTTGTCCTGCTCGCTGCCTCGTTCTGTAGCACTGGTCATCGTGTCCTCCTTTGGCCTTGATCGGCCTAACGGTTGAGTTGACGCGGCGGGAGACAGCTGCGTTACGGACAAGTTGTCGATGAGAAGCCCGCTGAATCCGCTCGCGTCCAACGATTTGTTGGGCCGCGCTGTAATGACAAATCGTTAGACCGTGAAACATCGATTGTCTCGTTCCCATTTTGTAGATTACCGCTTCTGATTTTGTCAGATAGTCCTATTGTGTTTGGCTGTTCAGATCAAATGCATAGATAGTTCCCTCTTGAACACCAATGAACAGCAGATTCCCGGAACTGCCTATGCTCCTGATGCAGCCCTTGACGTTCAGTGCCCATTGAGGCGCACCGTCCGACGCTCGGAAGGCAGCCACCTCACCACGACAGTTGCCTGCTACGATAAGTCCTTTCCAAAGGTGAGGCCGCTCCGAAACCCACTCACGGGATGCTCGCTGCGTCCAGCGCACCCGTGCCAATTTGGGATCGAGGCCTATAACGTAACCCGCGCGTTCCGAAGCGTTCTCCAGAAACATGAACGTTGAAGTGTCATCAAACGACAATCTCCCAACTGGTGTGGCTTCGATAACCAATTCGGCTACCACATTTCCCGTCTCCATGCTCAAACCATAAACATGATTGTCAGTTGTGCCGACATATAGAATCTTCTCTCGGAGGGCGAGCGAAGTTGAGGGCCGTCCTGCTAGTTTACGCTTCCATGTCACACGACCGGTCGTCGCATCAAGAGCATAGATAACTCCGTCCAGCCCGGCGAGGAACAGGCGATTATCGTTGCCGACTGGTGACTTGATAGCCGCACAATCCTGATTAGGAGTATCTGTGGAGAATCTCCAGTTTAAGACACCGCTCCGCAGAGTTATTGAAGACCATTGGTCTTGAAAACTTCCAAAGTACAGATTTGAGCCGAGTTGAACGATGTCGGTGGGGACGCTCGTTGACCGATACTTCCATCGTACGCTTCCACTACTCAGGTCAAAAGCATAAACGTGTCCGATGCCGTCCGGGTCGCAACTTCGATCAGTCCCGACGAAAATTGTGTCATCCGTGATTAATGGGTCTCCATGGAAACTGGTTTGCTTGCCATCCTTACGGATGTCATAACTCCATCGCACTTGACCGGTGGTCTTGTTAATGGCGTAAAAGGTGCCTGCACAAGAACCGATGAATAACGAATCCCCCGCGACCGTGGGGGTCGAGAACACTCAACCACCGGTCTCGTACTGCCATCGCTGGTGCGGTGCGCGGGCGAGAAGTTCAGCATTTTCTTTTTTCGTGGCCGTCTGACTACAACTCAGCGACGCCATCGCCAGCAATATAAGAGCGGAAAGAGAAACCTTTTTCAAAACGACCTCCATAAGAGGGAGTGGTGATTAGAATTACGAGTACCCACATCTCAATTAGCTGCCCAACGCCCGGCATCAGCGGCGGCGGAACGCCGTCCGCTGCATGCCGTTGTTAGGCGACCAACAACGTGTCGGCGTCGCCGATCGTCATGCCTGATTGTACGCTCTCTCGAGTGCTGCGACGTCGAGCTTCACCATCGTCATCATGGCTTCCATCACCGCCTGTACCTTCTTAGGGTTCTGATCGCTGATTAGTTCCATGAAACGCCTCGGAACAATCTGCCACGTGACACCGAACTGGTCGGTAATCCAGCCGCACTGCGATTTGGTTGCGCCGGCGTTGACGAGCTTGTTCCAGTACTCGTCAACCTCCTCTTGGTCCTCGCAGTCGACAAAAAGCGAGAACCCTTCGGAAAAACTGAAGTATGGGCCGCCGTTGTAGCCCATGAAGGACTGACCACCGATGACGAATTCGGCGGAAGTGATTGGGCCGTCTTTTCCGGTGCGTGCAACGTTCTTGATTCTAGAGTCCGGGAACGTAGCGGTGTAAAACGCTATTGCCGCCTCGAGTTGGTCGTTGAACATCAGGAATGGCGTCACTTTGGACATCGGTATATCTCCTTGTTTGTAGTCGCCGCCTAACGCCCGAATTAACCGGGCGCGGCGAACCACAATAACAACATAGTCTCGCGCATGAAAGCTGCGCTATTCGCGCTCCGGTTGAATGAGTTGTTAGGCGGCGTCTACTGTCTACTATTGCATCCCTTATTTCGAGAGTATCTTAAGAGTCTGGGTTGCTAAAGTTTTTGTTCTCTCATATGTCTCATCCGTCCATCCGATTTTTCCAGCGCCTATGATTTCCGGATCAAAGCGATCAGGATTTCCAAAGCCGATGTCGTGCCCTAGCCTCAATTGAGGAGTTGATAACACTGAACGGACCGTGGCTAACAGCTCAGGGGTTGGTACTACCTTTTGTGATAAGGACAATGCCCAAATAAGGTCTCGGCTGCGACTGTGAATTAGT
>JBOGOP010000142.1:0-13358 GCA_050747225.1 Pyrinomonadaceae bacterium | reverse complement strand
GGCTTGCGAAGCGATGGCGCGCCGCGCTCGCGCAGGCGAAATTTTTGTCCCGATTGCGTGCCGGGCGGAATGCGCAACTGCGCCTTGCCTTCCACGGTCGGCACTTCAATCTTTGCTCCGAGCGCCCCTTCCGGCACCGTTATCGGAACAGTGACGTAGATGTTGTCGCCCTTGCGCGTGAAATATTTGTGGGTGCCGACGTTGGTAATAATGTGCAGGTCGCCCGGCGGTGCGCCGAGGCGTCCGCCTTCGCCCTTGCCTGGAATGCGCACGCGTGAACCCGTTTCCACTCCGGCGGGAATGCGCACTTTAACAGTCTCGGTTTTCGGTATCGTGCCTTTGCCCTTGCACAAGGAGCACGGCGATCGTCGTCGACCGGTGCCACCGCAGTCGGGACATTCCTGAGCAAACCGCAAGCGGCCGCCGGCGCGCTGCACTTGTCCTGAACCCTTGCAAGTCTGGCAAACCATTACTGGCCCACCGATGTCTCCGGCGCCATTGCAACGTGAACATTGCTCAGAACGATTCACCGTCAGATTGGTGGTTATTCCCTTGATCGCTTCTTCAAACGAAAGCGTGAGCGGCATTTCTATGTCGGCGCCACGTTTTGGTTGCGCTCGCGGTGGTTCCGGTTCCTTCGCTGAGCCGCCGCCAAAAAGATCCGCAAAGATGTCGCGAAAACTCGAGCCACTACCCGCGCCGCCCCCCGGCGCCGTAGTGGTGCTCCAGTCGAAGCCGCTGAAATCGAAACCTGGAGATGTGCGCCCGGCGCCTCCTGGTGTTGCACCGCGTGCAGCGGCGTCGGCCAGGTTGTCGGAATACTGCCCAAACTGATCGTAGACCTTGCGTTTTTTCGGATCCGAAAGCACGTCGTGCGCTTCGGTTGTTAACTTAAAACGCTCCTCCGACACTTTGTCGCCGGGATTGACGTCAGGGTGATACTTGCGCGCGAGCCGCCGATAAGCCTTCTTGATCTCCTCAGGCTTAGCGTTTCGCTTTATACCCAGAACGTCGTAGTAGTCTTGTTTGGCCACCGTTACATTTCCGATTGCCGATTGCCGATTGCCGATTTAAAAGGCGGAGAGAGGTATGTCACCCTCCGCCTTTTTTCAATCGGCAATCGGCAATCGCAAATCGGCAATTCCCTTACTTGTTTTCGTCTACATCGACGTATTCAGCGTCGATCACATTGTCTTCGCCTGCGCCCCCCGCAGACGAAGCACCCGCAGCTGAAGCCTGATCGTCCGAGGCGGGCGTCTCAGTTCCCGAAGCCGCGGTTTGTTGATAAAGCGCTTCGGCCATCTTATGCGAAGCAGTCTGCAGCTGGTTGTAGGCTTCGTTCATCTTATCCGCGTCGCCTTCAGCCAGCGTTTTCTTAGCTTCTGCAATCGCAGTCTCAACATCGCCGGCGGCCGCGCCAACCTTCTCGCGATTCTCGTTGAGCGTTTTCTCCATTTGATAGACGAGACCATCAAGTTTATTGCGTGCTTCGATTTCCTCGCGCTTCTTGACGTCGTCTGCCGCATGAGACTCGGCATCGCGCATCATCTTATCGATCTCGTCTTTTGAGAGACCGGAAGACGATGTGATGGTTATTTTCTGCTCACGGCCAGTGCCCATGTCCTTGGCCGACACGTTCACGATGCCGTTGGCGTCGATGTCAAAGGCCACCTCAACCTGCGGCATGCCGCGAGGCGCCGGCGGAATGCCGATCAGGTGAAACTTACCAAGCGTGCGATTGTCGCCCGCCATTTGACGCTCGCCCTGAAGCACGTGAACTTCAACCGACGTTTGATTGTCCGAGGCGGTCGAGAATATTTCGGACTTGCGCGTGGGAATGGTGGTATTGCGTTCGATTAGTTTAGTGAACACACCACCAAGCGTCTCGATCCCCAGGCTCAGCGGAGTGACGTCAAGCAGCAGAATGTCTGTCTTCTCGCCTGACAGCACGCCGGCCTGAACGGCAGCGCCGATCGCAACCACCTCATCAGGATTAACGCTCTTGTTTGGCTCTTTGCCGCCAAACAAGTTCTTCACAATCTCCTGAACTTTGGGAATACGCGTCGAGCCGCCAACCAAAACAACCTCGTCAATCTTTCCGGCTTGAAGCCCGGCATCCTTGATCGCTTGTTCCACTGGCGCCTTCAAGCGTCCGAGGATCGGTTCAGCCAACTGCTCAAACCTCGCGCGTGTGAGCTTCATTGCCAAATGCTTCGGACCAGACTGATCCGCGGTGACAAAGGGCAGATTGATTTCAGTCTCCATGGTGCTGGAGAGTTCGATCTTTGCTTTCTCCGAAGCTTCCTTCAAACGTTGCAAGGCCATCTTGTCGTTTGAAAGGTCGATGCCCTGATCCTTCTTGAATTCTTCAATAATCCATTCGGTCAGGCGTTCGTCGATGTCGTCGCCGCCCAGGTGGGTGTCGCCATTGGTCGACTTAACTTCGACAACGCCCTCGCCGACCTCGAGGATCGAGATGTCAAACGTGCCGCCGCCGAAGTCGAACACCGCAATCGTTTCGTCCTTCTTCTTGTCGAGTCCATAAGCCAGCGCCGCCGCAGTGGGCTCGTTAACGATGCGCATCACTTCCAATCCGGCAATCTTGCCGGCATCTTTGGTCGCCTGGCGTTGTGCGTCATTGAAGTAAGCAGGAACGGTGATCACCGCCTTGTCTACCTTTTGTCCCAGGTAGTCTTCAGCCGATTGCTTCATCTTCTGAAGGATGATCGCCGAGATCTCGGGCGGGCTCCATTCCTTGCCACCGGCTTCGATACGCACATCGCCGGAGCCGGCAGCCTTCACCTTGTAAGGCACCTGCTTAATCTCTTCGGTCACTTCGTCGAAGCGCCGTCCCATAAATCTCTTGATTGAATAAACCGTGTTCTCGGGATTGGTGACCGCCTGGCGCTTCGCCACCTGGCCAACCAGCCGGCTGCCGTCTTTGGTAAAGGCAACCACCGAGGGCGTCGTACGCCCGCCTTCTGAGTTTGTTATGACCGTGGGTTCGCCACCTTCCATCACTGCCACAACGGAGTTGGTCGTTCCCAAGTCGATTCCTATGATCTTGCTCATTTGTTTTTGTTCTCCAAAACGATATTTAGCCCGCTACTCGGCCCGCAAAACCCGCTGCCCTTGCGCCCCCCGCGCCCTTAATTATCCATCTCGCAGGCCACCAACAACTCTAGTTGAATGGAGAAGTAATATAATATGTGAGCGCTTCGTTGTCAACTTTGATAACAAGACTGCCACAACTCTGGTTTTGGGCGGAATTTTCGGGCTTATTTAACTAACCTTCGGGCGCGGATCCCGGTTTTCGGTCCTCGTTCATGAGCTTTGAGGCGAAGAAAATGTAGTGAAGTCCGGAGAGAATGGCCATTGCGAAAACGGCCGCGTAAACCGAGGGAAGGTAATAGCCAGTGTAACGAGGAACGCTGGGGGCAAACATAATGGCCGCAATGCCGCCAATCTGGACGATGGTGTTTAGTTTGCCCAGCCAGGAAGGCCGGAAACCTCTGAAGCCGGTCATCATGTTGATAGCCAGTGCGCCAACGGTAATGAAGACATCGCGGCTGATAACTGCAATCGTGACCCAGAAAGGCACCGGCAAGTGGCTGGGCAATGGTTGTGGGAAGACGCTCCGCATTGAGAGCACGATAAATGCAGTTACCAGCATCAGTTTGTCGGCAATAGGATCGAGGATAGTGCCGAGTTGAGACTGCTGGCTAAAGCGTCGCGCTAGGAGCCCGTCAAGCCCATCGGTAAGTCCGGCTAAAACGAAGACCCCCAGGGCCAGGAGAAATCGCTGATAGAAAAGAAGCGTTACGAAAACAGGAATGAGCACCATCCGGAAGACGGTGAGCATGTTGGGGACGGTTACAATTCGGGAGGACATTGATGTAACGCAAGCTGTTGGCTTGCAGACGCAAACTAACAGTTTGCGTTACAACTTCTCAAGCGGTTCGCAGTTCGAGTAATGAAACTTCAGGAGGGCAGCCGAAACGAACTGGCAAAACAACAGTGCCCAGACCACGTGTTATGTATATCTGGGTCTCGCCCTGGCGCGCCAGACCTTTCAGCAAGCGACGACGCGGGCGGCCAGTCGCATTGCGTTCTGAGCGTAAACGAACCTGTCCACCGTGGGTGTGGCCGCTTAGGACCAGATCTACTCCTGCTCGCGCGGCACGTCGCAGGATGATCGGATTATGCGCCAGCAGCAGCTTAAACTCGTGATCGCTCGATCCGGCCAACGCGAGGGACAAATCCTCAAGACCGACCATCGTATCGTCCACGCCCGCCAACCAGAAGGCAGCGCCGTTGTTCTCGAAACGCATGCCCTGATTGACCAGCACGGTAATTCCTTCGGCGCGGAAAAGATCTGTAATCAAAGCAGCATCGGTCCAGTGGTCGTGATTCCCCAACACGGCATAGATGCCATAGCGCGCGCGCAATCCTCCAAGGAGTTCCGCGCACGGCGCAGCGTAGGCACGCTCCTTAGAGACGTAATCACCGGTAAGTGCCACGATGTCGGGCTGTAGACTGTTGGCGGTCTCAACTGCTCGTTCGATTTGCTCCCGGCTGGTGAATGGGCTGTGATGGATGTCAGAAAGCTGAACAATACGAAAACCGTCGAGTTCACGAGGCAGACGTCGCAGGTGGATCTGGTGGTGTTCCACCGTAAGCCGGAATGGTTCGGTCAACGCTGAACGCGCAGCTTCACTTAAGTTGAGAGCTAAGGCACGCAACGGCGTTTGTGGCCGATTAGAGCCACGAGTCGCGACACGTCCGCGCTCTTTCCACCTGATAGGAGTTGACATCTTGTAAGTTGATTTATTTTATGAATTTCAAACGCCCCTAATTCGCTACGAATCCCTGCCAGAAACTCGGGGCACTGAAATTTGGCGCATTATAGAGGCGAGACCCCGGGGAAGCAACTGAAGCAAAGATAAAACAACCTATGCCTTAGATATGCAATAATCCCCCCTCCTCGTAACGAATTGATGAATAGCCAGTCAAAAGCGTGTTTGACCCTTGTTTTACTGCTGACCTGCGCCACTTCCGCCTACGCGGCTCCGGAAGCGACGTCACCGGCGGCGGCCGATGCGCACGGGCTGCAGCCCTTTGTTCTTATCGGACTTGCGGCGATGCTACTTGTGGCAAAGCTCGGCGGCGAACTGTTCGAACGGCTCAAGCAACCGGCAGTCTTAGGCGAGTTGATTGGCGGAATCATCATCGGCAATCTGGTGTTGTTTGGGTTCACGGGTGCGGAACTGTTGAAAACTAATGAGGTGATCGCGGCAATTGCAGAGGTAGGCGTAATCATTCTGTTATTCGAAGTCGGCCTTGAATCGGATTTGAAAGAGATGATGGAAGTTGGCTGGTCTTCACTGCTGGTAGCGGTGCTGGGTGTGATCGCACCATTTTTTTTGGGATGGGCTGTGTCGGCTTACTTCATTCCGGATGAATCGCGGCTGGTGCATATCTTCATCGGGGCGACCTTGTGCGCCACGAGCGTTGGTATTACAGCCCGGGTCTTTAAAGATCTTGCAAAACTAGCCACTCGAGAGGCACGCATCATTCTGGGCGCGGCGGTAATTGATGATGTCCTTGGTCTCATGATTCTTGCGGTTGTTGCTGGCACGATTAGAGCCACGGCAAGTGGTGCCAGTCTTTCCGTCATGGACGTCGCAATAATCGCGGGAAAGGCACTGACCTTCCTGATAGCGTCTATCGTTTTAGGACAGTTCATCGTGCCACGTTTGCTTCGTGGAGCCGGCCGTCTGAAATCAGAAGGCGTTCTGCTGACGTTGGCAATCTCTTTTTGTCTGTTCCTTTCCTGGATTTCGGCCAAGGTCGGACTAGCGCCCATTGTGGGAGCGTTTGCTGCCGGTTTGGTTCTTGACGAGGTTCACTACAAGCCCACCCGCGCGCGCCAGGAGCGCGACCTTCGTGATCTCCTTCAGCCGGTGAGCTTTTTCCTCGTGCCGATTTTCTTCGTATTGATGGGGATGAAAGTTGACCTTCGATTTTTTGGTGAACTGAATCTCCTGGGTTTTGCTTTGGCACTGACTATAGCAGCCATAATTGGGAAGCAGATTTGTTCTGTCGGAGTACTGGAGCGCGGCTCAAATCGATTGGCGATTGGATTAGGAATGATCCCGCGAGGCGAAGTCGGGCTAATATTTGCCGGCATCGGTGCAACCTTGATGCTTCCGGATGCTAGTGGAACTCGCACGCCTGTGATTGGGCCGGTAACGTTCGGCGCGGTTGTCATCATGGTGATTGTCACGACGTTAGTGACGCCGCCGTTGCTTAAATGGTCGCTCTCGAGAAAGAAGAATTTGGCCGCGGATGAACGCAGATAAGCGCGAATCTGAAAAAGACAGAAACAAGCCGGCGCCTTGAGTTTCTCTTCAAACAATCAAATATCGATCAAACGCGACGCTCGATGTTTTCCTGAGTCGCGCGGAGACGCATCATGCCGAAGTTTTCGAAACTCCTCGTTGTAACTTTCGTCCTGTTTACCGCGTTCCTATGTCCAATCCAGGCGCAGGAAGCCAACAAAGATATTCTCGGCGCGATGCGCTATCGGTATATCGGCCCGATGGGCAACCGTGTGACGTCAGTGGTCAGCATTCCGGGGCAGGCAAATATCTATTACGTTGGTGCGGCGTCAGGCGGCATTTGGAAAACCAGCGACGGCGGCATTCATTGGGACGCAATCTTCGACGGCCAACCGGTTTCCTCGATTGGCTCTCTGGCCATCGCGCCTTCCGATTCCAATGTAATTTGGGCAGGCACCGGCGAGGCGCACATTCGCAGTCATATCTCAGTCGGCGCGGGCATTTACAAATCGACTGACGCGGGCAAGACCTAGACGTTGATGGGACTGGAGAAGACCGGGCGCATCGGACGCATCGTTATCGATCCGAAGAATCCAGACATCGTCATCGCCGCAGCCATGGGGCATAGTTACGGCCCGCAACAGGAGCGCGGCGTATTTCGCGCCTGAAATTCGCGTTGGCAATGAAGGGTGGCGCCTCGCACCTGACGGCGCACGCATGTCTGTGCTGATGCCTCCCGGAACTTACACGGTCAAACTCTCGGTCGGCGACGCCGAATCAACGCAGCAATTAGTAGTAAGAAAGGATCCGAACTCCGAAGGCAGCGAAGCTGACATCAATGCGCAAGTCGCCATGATATTTGACTTGAGAAAGGACCTGGAAACCGCGGCGGACATGGTCAACCAGATCGAAGTTATTCGCAGTCAGCTGGTGGGTCTAATCACACTCCTTGATCCTGGGACCGCTGGCGCTGGGACCACGGGCGTCACGCCCGCACCACCGGCGGGTGGCGACTTTGCAGCGATCAAGAAAGCCGCCGCTGATTTCGATAAGAAGCTGCTGGACATTGAAGCGAGTTTGATCCAACGCCGTCTAACCGGTCAGGGACAGGACGCAGTTCGTTGGCCGCCAAAACTGATCAGCAAGATCAATTATCTGGCCAACGGTATTAGCAGCGGCGACTTCCAGCCAACCACCCAACACCGCGAGGTCTATGCACTGTTGAAAGCGCAGCTAACAACGCAGCGCAGCAAACTCGACGACGCGATCGGCAAGGACCTCGACGCTTTCAACAAACTCCTGCGCGAGCGCGGTATTCAAAACGTGATCGCGCGGTGAGCAGTTACGCGCGAGAATCGCCTAGTTCAAGTAGTTCAGAGTTCAAGCTTTAGCTTGCGTTCCCTCGTAACAGCAACCTAAAGGTTGAACTCTGAACTACTTGAATCCGCCGTGCAGCTAATTTACGTCGTTACTAATCTCGACGCCCCCAGCTTCAGCTTGTAGAATGAATCATTCCCCATTGCCCTGGCTCGCCACGCACCCTGCAAACGGAGTCAAACTTGAATAACGAAATCGTCCCAACAATTCTGATCCTGATTCTGTCCGTCACCGCCCCTTCCCATCGCCGTCCCCAGACTTCAAATGCTGCTCCTAAACCGCTCGCCGCTCGTTTTACAGTTGAAGGCACTTACGAAGAAACCTACCAGGGAAGAACCGAGCAGGGCAGCGCGGAAGGAAAGTTGGTCATCAAGTTTCAAGCCGCGCGTTGGCTCACTATGTCAACCAACGAAGTCGGCAACGCGGAGTTTTCCGATTTAGTAAACGCGCCAGTGCCTTCGGTCAGCGGTTCAGCTGCATACGACGGTCGCGTCAGGGGTGCAAGCGCCGGCAATAGCTACGACGCGCTGAGTAGCTTTGCCGGCGCGCTCAGCGGAGACGCCGTCGTTCTCAGCGTGCCCGAAAACACCAATACCGGCAACGGATTCAAGATCAGGGTGTTCATCAATCCAAAGCTTAAAGGCAAGTGCTCCTTCGTTGAGGTGCGCGATGGAGCAACCGGAACTTCGAATGATTGTTCGAATGGCACTTACTTCTTTACTGCATCTTCACCGATGCAAATTGATGATAACGACGATCCAGGGAAGACTCCGGACAGCGCCAGCTTTGGAATCGAACTGGACATCGAGCCGGAACTGTCCGCAGCCGGCAATCCGGAAATCAGCTCAGCAGGCCAGGGACCGGCCGGAGACGCCGGTGTCTACGCCTGGCGCGGTGCGGTAACTAACGGTTCGAAAGATGCGGGCTTCAAGATCATGCTGAACAAGACGAAAGAACTGCCCAACGATGACAGGCGCGGCAAGAGCATACGGAAGCTGGTCTTCAACGCTACGATTGTCCCCGGCGCGCCGCAGTAGCAGTGGGCAGTGGGCAGTGGGCAGTGAGCAGAAGGCAGAAGGCAGTTTGCTGTCCGGACCTAAAGGCTCGAATTGCGGAGGCCTTCAACGAGCTTGCGAAGCAGCGTTTGTCTACCTTCTGAGATTGAGTGCTGCTAGAATGCGCTTGGTGAACGACCCCGACGCGCCCGACAGACTCAAGCGCCGCTTGCATCAACCCAATTAACTGATACCTCACCTTCAAACTTTGCCTCGGAAAGTTTTGTTATGAAGATTCTCGTTACAGTTTTGTTGGCCCTGGTGATGGCTCTGCCGGGCGGTCAATCTCACGCTAAAACCCATCTGCCGTCCGCTGTAGTGCAAGTCAGCGACAATTGGCGGAGTGTTCGCACAAACAATCTGTTCGTAATCGGTAATGCCGATCCGGAAAATCTGCGACAAGTTGCCGTTTGGCTGGAATTCTTTCATGGTGCGTTCGCGCGGTTGGTGTCACGTCCCGTGCTCGACTCAACAGTGCCCACCACGGTAATCGTATTTCGTGACGAAGCTTCGTTCCTGCCTTTCAAACTTCTCTATCAGGGTAAGCCGGCCAATGTAGCGGGCTACTTTCAACCGGGCGATGATGTGAATTACATCGCCATCTCCCTCGATGCCGGTGAAAGAGATCCCTACGCCACCGCTTTTCACGAATACGTCCATCTGCACCTCAGGGACAGCGTGCCGGGGATTCCGCTGTGGCTTAACGAAGGGTTGGCAGAGTTTTATGGTTCGCTGCAATTCTCCAGCGGACAAGCGCTGTTGGGCGCGCCCATCTCTTATTACGTCCGTCTGCTGCGCAACCGGGAGATGCTGCCGCTGACCACGCTCTTTTCCATTGGCAGCAACTCGCCCCACTACAACGAACGTGACAAGTCTGGAATCTTTTACGGAGAGTCGTGGGCGCTGGTGCACTACCTGATGCTGGGCGCCGGCGCATCCGGCAGGAATCGTCAGGAGCAATTCAAGCAGTTCCTGCAGCTGGTCTCTCGAGGAGACAGCGCGGACAAGGCACTGGAAGCTGCCTTTGGCATGAGCCTGACAGCCGTAGAGAAGGAACTGCAGGACTATGTGCGTCGCGGAGAGTTTGCGCCGCAGAGCATCGCAACCAGCGAGAGCCCAGAGGCCTATAACTCTTACGCCGCCATGCAGCGTTCGTCACTTTCCGAAGGTGAAGCGAACTATTACCTCGGAGACTTGCTCCTCCACATCAATCGCGACGACGACGCGGAGCGTTACTTTAAGCAGGCCATCGCGCTGGAACCGGGCCTGACTATCGCTCATGCTGCGCTGGGGCTGCTATCTGTGCGTCAGAAACGTTATGCGGAAGCGAAGAAATATTTGCAGAGAGCAACGGCAACGGCAACGGCGACCGCGACTGCCTCGCCGCAAAGTTATCTCGTTCACTACCTCTACGCTTATGTCCTGAGCCGCGAAGGGATCAGCGCAACTGGACAACTTGGCGCGTACTCCCGTGAGAATGTTGCTGTGATGCGAGAACAGTTGCTGCGCTCGATCAAGCTCGCGCCGAAATTTGCCGCCGCCTGCTACCTGCTGGCCGTGGTGGATCTGGTGTCTGACGAACAACTCGACGAAGCTGAGGCGCAGGCTCGGCAGGCGCGACAATTGGCGCCGTCCAATGGCGATTACGCGATGCTGCTGGCGCATGTCTACGTGCGGCGATCCAATACGGATGCAGCGCGCCAGTTACTCGAGCCACTCACGCGAGATACCGACAACCGTTTGCGAACTCAGGCGAAAACTTTGCTCGACTCGTTAACCCAAACCGCAGGCGCCGGTAGTTCTATACGAGGCAATGGTACTGGCAATTCGCGAGCAGTAGTTAAACTGAGCGACGCAATGATTGCGGAACCGGTACAGCCGGTAACCTCGCGCCTGGTTGGAGGTGCAGTAACCGGCGGCACAATCAGAGACGGACAAACTTTCGATAACTCAGGACCAATGCCGACTGTGGATGAGGTCCTTGCCCGTTACGTTCAGGCGCTGGGTGGCGCCACAGCAATCAACGCGGCGACGAGTCGGGTGATGAAGGGAACAGTGGATGTGGTAGGTGTCAGGCGGGGCGCTCCGTTTGAAAGTTATGCTCAAGCCCCCAACAAAACCCTGACTATCTTGCCGGCGCCTTCTTCCGGCGTGATCAGGTTGGGCTTCAACGGCCGCGGCGGATGGGTTCAGACCCCCGCCGAGTTGCGACTATTAAAAGGCGCGGAGCTCGCGGCGGTCACACGCGACTCCGATTTTTACGGCCCGCTCAGGCTCAGGAACTATTATGCGAAAATCAGTCTGCTGGGGAAGAGCAAGATTGGCTATCGCGAAGTCTATGCGCTTGAGTTGCAGCCTGCTTCCGGCGCGGTCGAAAAACTTTACCTGGACGCCGAAACGTATTTGCCCGTTCGCGTAAACACTACCCACATGAACGGACGCGTGCAGGCGACAGTGGAAATGTATCTGGACGATTGGCGCGTTGTGGATGGCATCAAATATCCGTTTAGGCTGAGCCAGAGTTTTCCCGGGCGGACGCTGGTCTTTAACGTCAAAGAGATTCAACACAATGTCGCGCTCGACGCGAGGATGTTCGAAGCGCCTGTGAAGTAATTGCCTTCGCAGCGCCAAAAGCGCGGAATGTGAAAGCCTGGGGCAACGCCCCAGGTGAGGGCGTATACGAATCTTGAAGCGCTGAAGGCGCGAAATACGGCGGCCTACAAAAACAACTCTTCGCAGACTTGGTAGGTTGCCAACTGCCCACTGCCCACTGCCCACTGATCCCATGTCCACCATCCAATCAGACTTTGATCGCATCGCCCTGGTCTCGCCCGACGGTTCGCTTCACAATCATCATTACAGCGACTTCCTGCTGCGCCAACTTCCCTCAAATTGTCAGACCGCGCTTGAGATCGGCTGCGGCAAGGGCGAGTTCGCGCGCCGGCTGGCCGCGCGTTCGGCGCGCGTGCTGGCGCTCGATCTGTCGCCAGAGATGATTCGCATCGCCACGGCGAGTTCGGCGAACAACTCTAATATTGAATTCCAACTCGCGGACGTAATGACAACCGACTTGCCGCCGGCAAGCTTTGATTGCATTGCCAGTATCGCGACCCTGCACCACCTGCCGCTGCCTGAGATTCTTGGAAAAATGAAAGCGGCCCTGAAACCCGGTGGCGTTTTGCTAATCCTCGATCTGTTCGAACCGCGTGGCGTGGTCGACACGTTAACGAATCCCCTGGCACTTTCCCTGAGCGCAGTCCTAAGACTAATTCACCACGGCCGCCTTCGCTCATCGCGCGAAGCTCGCGCCGCCTGGGCTACACACGAGAGCCATGATTTGTACCCAACCATGACCCAGGTCCGCGAACTCTGCGCCGAAATCCTCCCCGGCGCGCGCATCAAAAAACATCTGCTCTGGCGCTACTCAGTGGTGTGGCAGAAGGTGCCGGGGCAGTAGCCCGACACCGAGGTCCCCGGCCGGCAGCCGCTGTGGGTGGGTCGCTTATGGAGGGCTTAGAGTGTGACGACTCTCAACTCGCATCGCTACGCATGGATCTGACCAACGAGATTGGGCTTGGTGGAGCCCTCCATAACTGTCGGGCTACTGCCCCGGCGCCGACGGCGTGTTCATTCGCAAGTTTCGCAACTCCACCTTCGTTGGGCTCCGTGCTTGTTGCGTCGCAGGAGGCACCGCTCCACGGGGCAGTAGCCCGACAGTTATGGAGGGCTCAGCTCTATGGCGACTCTCAACTCGCGCATACCTGCGCGATCTACGCCGGGGCAGTGGGCATCGGGTCTTGAGAGAGCGGGGACTCAACGATGCAAGAAAGTCCGCATTCTCAGGAGACCCAGCCTTCGCGTTCGCCTCTATCTACAGCTTGCACAGTCTGCCAAACTCTCACACGATGGTCAGAGACTTCGACGACAACGAGTTCCCTCTCGCTTACCTGATCTCATTTCGCGCTTACGGCACCTGGCTGCACGGCGACAAGCGCGGCTCGACGAGTCGCAAGCAAAACAAGTATGGCACTCCTCGTATTGCGCCCAATCCACGCTTGCGTCAAGCCGAGATCAAACAACTGAAACATCAGCCTCTAAGACTCGATAGCCGCCAACGGCCCGTGGTTGAAAAAGCAATCCGCGAAGTGTGCATCACCCGCGGATATTGGTTGCGAGCGATCAACGTGCGGACTAACCACGTGCACACGGTAGTCTCCGCGGCGATCAAACCCGAGCCTGTCCTGCAAGCGTTCCAGGCGTACGCAACGAGGAAGTTACGCCAAGCGGGCCTGCTACCTGGGGACGTCAAACCCTGGACACGTCATGGAAGCACACCCTATTTGTGGAAGGAACGACATGTGGAGCGCGCGATAGACTACGTCATCAACGGTCAGGGCGATGACCTGCCAAGCTTTGATGATTGAGCGCTAACACATGGATCTGACCCACGAGGGTTGCGCTTGGCGGAGCCCTCCATAACTGTCGGGCTACTGCCCCGGCGCAGACGGCGTGTTCATTCGCAAGTTTCGCAACTCCACCTTCGTTGGGCTCCGTGCTTGTTGCGTCGCAGGAGGCACCGCTCCAC
>JBOGOP010000141.1:0-13377 GCA_050747225.1 Pyrinomonadaceae bacterium | reverse complement strand
GTCATAGACAGAGCGAACCTCGGTCGCGACAGGTCGCAACCTAACAAAGCGGTGACAGGTCACCGCACTGCAAAGAGTTGAGTTCCTCGATCCAATCATGCACCCCGTAATTTATCTCAACAAGGTCATGCTCGAAGCCACGAAAGCACGCGTGGCGCCGGTGTCGTCCGCGATGCTGTATGGCCGCGGAGTCTTCACCACGGTTGCAATCTACAACGGCAAGTCCTTCCTCTGGCCGGAACATTGGCGACGCCTCACCAACCATGCCGAAAAACTGAAAGTCGAATACGCCGGACTAAACGAACGTAATGTTGGCGAAGCTCTGCGGAAACTTGTTTCAGTCAATCAGGTGAAAAACGGACGGGCGCGTGTGATCCTGCTGGCGCGGAGCGGTCGTGACGTTTGGAGAACGAAAAAGGAAGAGACCCGCAAAACTGATCTCCTGATTATGACTAGCGAGCCGCAGCGAGTGCCCGCGGCAGGAATGTCGCTGGCTGTTTCACCTTATCGTGTTAACACCATGTCGCCGCTTACAGGAATTCGGAGTCTGAATTATTTGGAGCAGGTGCTTTCCTGGGAAGAAGCGCAGACGAGAGATTTTGACGAAGCGGTCATGCTCAACGAGCGTGGTGAAATCGTTTCGGCCACGATGGCCAACATTTTCTGGTTTAAGGATGGCACGCTCCACACTCCCGCTCTCAGTGCCGGAGCCATCGCCGGCATAACCCGCGCTGCCGTTATTGAACTCGCTGGTAAACAATTTATCCCGGTGATTGAAGGAGTTTATGAGTTGGCCGCTCTTACCGACGCTGATGAGATCTTTCTCACCTCCGCCAGCGTCGGCGTGGCCCAGGTGACGACTTTCGACTTCCGACAGTATTCAATGGCCGCAGGAACCACGTGTGCCAGACTCTCCGACGCTTTCAAAGAACTCATAAACGACTTTCCCTCAACCTGAAATTTTCGTTACGTTTTGGATTGCTGGAACTGCATACGAGCAATTAGTTGCTTGAACCGCGATTCGGTGCGCAAACCATCGAATACGGGATCGACGTTTAGATATGCCAGCCAGACAAAGCGTTCCTCATAAGCTTTATGAAGCCATTCGATCGCTTCGTGTTTGTTACCAAGGCCTGTATGGATGAGCGCTAGTCCGTAAGCAGGGACATAAAATCCTTCCGATGTCGGTCGTTCGAGAAGAGAGCTAAGAGTTTGTTCAGCGGCTGCTTTGTCTCCTGAAAGCGCCCGAGCATGTGCAATAACCGATCGACCAAGCGGCAAGTTGCCAAGCACTAGCAGTCCTCTTTCATAGGCCGCGATGGCATCACTGAACATGCCCTTTTGAACATAGGCCTGACCCATGAAATAGTGGGCCGCAATGGAATTGCCCTCAAGATCCAGAGTCCGTTTACACTGCGTGATCGTATCTTCATAGCGGTGTGCGAAAAAATAATACTTGGCAAGGGCCAGGTTGATGGTCGGTGCCAGTGGATCAAGCTCCAACGCGAGGTGACCTTCATCAGCGGCCTGCTCAAACTTTCCCATCGCCGCCAGGTACCAGCAGTACCATTGATGCGCTGCGGCATATCCGGGATTCAACTTGAGGGCCAGCTCGAATTCAATTTGAGCCCGGCCCCACTCCCAGTCAAACCAGAAGGCCACCAGCGCCATTGACGCGTGGGCCTCAGCCAAAACCTCGTCGGCCTTGAGCGCTTTTTCTGCTGCCTGCGTTGCCTTTGGCCGAATGGTCTTTGAGGGGAAAATTCCGTAGTAATTTAGTAGCGCGTAAGAATCGGCTAAGCCTGAGTATGCCGGCGCATAGTTAGAATCTGCCGCCGTGGCCTCCTCAAAACACAGGATCGCTTTCTGCAAGGTCTCTGGCGTTCGCCTATTCCAGTAATAACGCCCTTTTAGATAGGCTTGATATGCGTCTGTATTCTTCGTGTGACGTTTAGTGAGACGCTTCTTATCCTCGCCGGTCAGCTTGATGCGTAGCTTCTCCGAGATCTCAGTGGAGATCTCCTCTTCCAGTTCAAGGATGTCTGATAGGTTTCGGTTGTACTGCTCGCCCCAAAGCTGGGAATGGGTCAGCACGTCAATCAATTCTGTTTTGATTATGAGACGATCGCCCATCTGAATTAGTCTCCCAGTCAGAACTGCGCCCACGCTTAGCTCCTCCCCAATCTGTTGCGGATCGACAACCTGTCCTTTATACCGAAAGACAGTGCTGCGGGGCACAACTCGTAGCTTTGGTAAACGAGAGAGGCTATTGATAATACTTTCGGTGATGCCGTCAGAAAGATACTCCCCATTCGGATCGACGCTGGCGTTAGTGAGCGGCAAGACGGCAAGAGAGTTAGTGAACTTGCGCGATTGTCGCCGACCTGACGAAACCCCCGTCGCATTTGATGTCTTCTTTACGGTCTCAACTTCTTTTTGAACACTCTCTTTCGTGTCGATCGCCACTCCGATCGTATCCGGCGGGACCAAACGTTCCCGTTCCGCATTGACTTCGAGCTGCTGCTTGAGGTGGCGCAAATCAACGAGGATATCGTTCGCGGTTTGATAACGCTCTTCTCGATCTTTACGCAGCCCTTTGCTGATGATCCACTCCAGCTCGGCTGGAACTTGAGGAGCAAAATTCGCCAGCGGCGACGGCTTCTTTTCGAGTATTGAAACCGTAACGTGGCTTGGCGTTGCTCCTTCGAACGGCGCGCATCCCGAAATCATTTCGTAAAGGACTGCGCAAAAACTCCAGATATCGGTTCTGTTGTCCACCGCGAGACCTTGCGCCTGCTCCGGCGACATATATCTTAAGGTGCCCATTACCAGGCCCGGATCTGTATCGAGAGCTTTGGTTGTTGCAGCCTGATCATGGTCAGAGTCGTGGCGTTCAGTCAGTTTGGCCAACCCGAAGTCCAAAACTTTGACGTAACCATCAGGACGCAACATGATGTTTTCAGGTTTTATGTCTCGATGCGTGATACCGGCGGCATGGGCCGTTTTCAGAGCGCTGGTTATTTGAATTGCGATATCCAACACCTCGCTCAGTTTCAAGCCTCTGCCTGCAATCAGCTGGCGCAATGTCTGGCCTTCAATAAACTCAGAAACAATGTAAGGTTTGTTTTCTATTTCAGCGATCTCATAAATAGTCAGAATATTTGGGTGATTGAGGGCAGATGCGGCCCGGGCTTCCTGTTGAAAACGGCGAACTCGATCGGAGTCCAGCGCAAGTCGATCCGGTAATAATTTGATGGCGACCTGGCGAGCTAGTTTCTTATCCTGGGCCAGGTAGACTTCACCCATCCCTCCTGTGCCAATTCTGGTAAGAATCTGGTAGTGTCCGATCTCAATTCCCTTCATGGAATCTGCCTGCTCGTTGATAAGCAGGCGCGCCACCGCTCCCGCAACGGGTTGTTCGATAAAACCATCGCCCTGGTCGTGAGAATTCAATAATGATTCGATTTCCTGGAGTAGCTCTTCATCACCATCGCAAGCCTGGGCCAGGAAAGCCGCACGCTCAAATGTCTCTCGCTCCAGTGAGGAGTGATAGAGATCGTTGATCTGTTGCCAGCGCTCGGGGGTCATTTGTCTTTGTCTCACTCTTTAACGCGAGAACCGAAGCGAGGACTCTCAGAACTGAAGGACGATGTTGATCGGCTAGACCTTACTAATCTCGCGGCGCAACCACGCCTTGGCCAGACTCCAGTCGCGCATTACCGTCACGTCGGATACTTCCAATAGCGAGGCTGTCTCCTCGACTGTAAAACCTCCAAAGTACCGCATCTCCACAATCTGACATTTTCGCGAGTCAATTTTCGCGAGTTGATTTAACGCGTCATCCAACGCGAGAACATCAGTCGCGCGCTGGGGGCTAAGCACTGCGCTTTCCTCGAGCGGGACCTGAATTGTTCCACCTCCACGTTTTGCGTATGCATGACTACGTGCGTGATCTACAAGGATGCGGCGCATCAACTGAGCGGCGATTCCAAAGAACTGTGCCCGATTCTGCCAGTGTGCGCGTTTCTGATCGATGAGGCGAAGGTAGGCGTCGTTGACGAGGGCCGTAGTTTGAAGCGTGTGATCAGGACCTTCACGGGCCATATAGCGGTGAGCCATGCGACGCAGGTCGTCGTAAACAAGAGGGATCAGTTTATCAAGCGCGGACTGATCCCCATTACCCCACTCTACGAGGAATTGGCTCACTTCATGTGATGGAATCGTCTCATTCATTGGCTAAATCACAGCTCTGGGCTGGCGGATTGTATCCCTTAAACCCCTCGCCCAACCAGCTTTGCCGGTTCCTCAAAAAATATTCAATAGCACACGATAGGTTTCCCAGTGATTTCTCGCGTTAAGGGTGAACCAAAGTGGACCGAAACCAAATAGGTGATCTCCTGGATTCGACTGGCCACAACCACAGGAGCACCCCGGGGCAACAATCGGTCCAAAAGGACAAAGGTCGTAATCGGAGTCGCACTCGTCGTGGTCATCGTTGCAATTAGCACAGTCAACCATACAAGGAACCCCTTTGTTTGACGATTTTGGGCCGTTCTCTCGGAACCAGGACTGCGACTTTGAGTGCGGGCACCCTGGCGTTGTTCCCCGCGTCTCAACAATGAAGTGCAGACTATTCGCGATGGTGAGCCTCGATTTACCGCAGCTTCCTGGTGACGCTAGCAAGGAAAACACTGCACCCGAGCATGGTGATGAGTTTGAAATGCTTCGGTGTGAGGTCACATTCGTGAAAGAAAGGATTTAAGCCGCTTAACCAAAGAACTCTGTGCTCAAGGCCATCACGATCCTAACTCCTAACGGTATGGGACCATCGGCGGAATCTCCGCCCTTGCCACCATTCCTCGAACCGTGAACATTACTTTCTGTTCACGCCCACTCGTCAACAACAAGCACGACCACGTTTTTGACGAACTCTCAGAGCCCTGATGTTTTCTGAGAGCTTAACGAATCTTATGGAAGGATTAGCGATGAAAACTCACCTGATGAAATTAATGTTACGAACCTTGTTGGTGTTGAGCCTCATCTCCCTGCTCAATAGCACCGGATTAGCGCGTTTCAAAGACGACGAGGGTGGTCCTCGCAACAACACCCACGCTCCACAATTAACGGTCATGACGCGAAACCTTTATCTCGGCACAGACTTCGGACCAATCCTCGGCGCCACCTCTTTCCCGGAGTTCGCAAACGCGGTCGCCGCCGCATACATTCAAGTGGAGCAGAGCAACATTCCTGAGCGCGCCGCGGCTATAGCAAGAGAGATCGATTCAGCACAGCCTGACTTGATCGGCCTACAGGAGGCCAGTATCTGGCGAACGGGGCCGTTTGGTGGGCCGGCGAACACTGTCACTTTTGACGCCTTGCAGTCACTACTGGATGCGCTCGCAGCTCGAGGGTTAAACTACGCACCCGTTGTGATTATCACCGAGTTTGAAGCTGAAGCACCGAGCGCGCTCGGGATTAATATCAGATTCACTGACCGGGATGTGGTTCTCGCGCGCACTGATCTGAACGAATCGGAACTCCAGCTCTCAAACGTTCAAGCCCAGCACTTCACAACTAACTTGATGTTCATCAACCCTATCCTTGGACCATTGACGATACCCAGGGGCTGGATTTCGGTTGACGGGGAGATCCGCGGCAAGCGTTTCAGGTTTGTTACTGCCCACCTGGAGTCGTTTCACCCCGGCATCCAGGCCGTGCAAGCAAGTGAGCTGATCCTGGGACCCTGTAACACGGAGCTGCCCGTGATCATTGCGGGTGATCTGAATACCGACTCGCCGAGTGGCGACCCTGCGCAGAACGCTGGTTACCAGATAATCTCAAGCTCTGGATTCTCCGACCTCTGGACTCTTTTAGGGGAGAACGAACCAGGCAACACTTGGCCACTTCACCTCGGAGATTCTTCTACATCTACCACTCCTACTCAAAGAATCGACCTGATACTGTTCCGTGGCGACGTTCGCCCGGAAGACATAAAACTGATCGGCAAGCGCCTGACTCCTAACACACCGGGAGGCATTTGGCCGTCTGATCACGCGGGAGTTCTGGCCTCCTTCAAGCTGAAAAGGTAGCCACGTCGAGGCAGCTTCCCGATAAAGAAGCTGCCTCCCCACCGTTGTGTAAAAATGTGCCAATCGCCTGGCATCTTTGCCTGTAGTGAATTGCACAACAATCCGATGTGAAATGCGGCTCACCCTTTGTTAGCTGGAGGTTGAAGCCAAAATGCCGGCTTTTCGTTGAGCAGCGGCCTAGTGGGCATTGACAGTACCAAACACTGCGTTTACGCTGGGCGCGATTTCTGAGGCAGAACCTGATCCTCGCAAACCAATCAGGGCGATCCACCGGTGCTATCACTCAAGGACTTCATACGGCACTGGGTCGCGTTACGGGATCATGCGCACCACAGATAAGGAGAATGGGTTATGAGTAAGGTGATACTAGTAAACCCGGCAAACGCAACCGTAGGCTACAGCGTGATTACGCCCCGCTGGCTCTTTGTCGTCGCGGGCGCAACACCGACAGAGTTTGCGGGTGACCCGGTAATCATCGACGAACCGGTTAAGGCTTTTAACCCTGAAGACGTAGGACCGGGCGACATTGTCGGCGTCGGAATCCACACCGGCAATTGCCGGCCCGGCTATCGGGTGGTAAAGGCGGCCAAGAAGCGCGGCGCAACTGTAATCGTCGGCGGCGTTCACGGGACGATTTTCCCCGAAGAGCCCTTGGAAATGGGCGCCGACGCAGTTGTTAAGGGAAATGCTGATCTTATCTGGAAAAACATTTTAGAGGATGCTCATCTGGGCCGGCTGCAACGCGTTTATGATGGCGGACGTGTGCCCGGAGAGTTAATGGTGAAGGCTCGCTGGGATCTGCTGGATCCAAACAAATATTTGATGGGCTGTATCCAGACCGTTGCGGGTTGTCCTGAGAATTGCAGCTTCTGTTCGGTGTGGGTGACTGATGGCCGTACGCCGCGCCTGCACACCAACGATCAGATTATCGAGGAAGCGAATGAGCTTTATGGGATGGGCTTCCGTTACGTCTTTTTCTCTGATGACAACTTTACGCCAGCCACGCTGGGTCGCATCGCCAGAGAAACAAATCCGCAAACTCGCGCCAACCTCGAGCGCGTGCGAGAAGATCGACTTAACCTATTCGACCAGTATGACAAGGCCGGACCGCCTGCGCTCTACGGCTTTACTCAGATGACCTCGGAGTGTGTCAGCGACGACGAATACATGGACGCCATGTATAGCAAGATGCGTTTGCGCGGCGCCCTGATCGGAGTTGAGTCGTTCACTGAAGAAGGCTTAAAGAATGTAAACAAGACCTGGAATCCGGTGGGAGAAAAGATGGCCGAGGCAATTCAGAAGATTCAGAGCCACGGGATCATGGTGCTGGCCTCGATTATCGGCGGACTTGAGAGCGACACGGTAACGACGCTCAAGACTATGCGCCAGTTTGCAAACATGTCGGGCACAGCCTTCGCCCAGTTTCCGGTGTACAGCGTTTATCCGGGAACCAAGGACTACCACGAGATGATTCGCGATTTTAAGAACCGCGATAACGCTGACTATGTGCCGAAGCATGCGGTGCAGATCGTGAAGGACAGGTTTTGGCTCGACTATGACCACACTGACGTGGCAGTCAAACATCCGACCATCCCAACCGCAGACCTGATGAAGGAAGCTCAGGAAAGCTGGAGCACGTTTTATAGCTTGAAAGAAATCATCGCGCGTACCCGCAACGGCCCAATGAGTAACCTGCCCATCAGCAGCCGGGTGGTTTACGCAGTCGCGTGCCTGGTATTCGCGTCGCTGTATCCTGGTGGCATCGCGGCAGATAACGTGCGCAAGACGAAGCTCAGTCTATTTGCCAGGCTTTCCATGCGGGCGGCTATTCGCATGACGCGAAGGACCTACGACTGGGGAATCCGACCGCAGCACCAGGCGCGTCCGGTGGAAGAAGCAAGACGAGCTGCGTAACTTCGTCGCCTGCGACAACTCTTTGGAGTGCGGTGACCTGTCACCGCTTTGGCCTCGGGCGGCTTGACGCCCATCGTCTCTCAATAGATTCAATGCAACGGGGTCGCGACAGGTCGCGACTGACCAAAGCGGTGACAGGTCACCGCACTCCAAATCAAAATCCCGGGGCGACCATACGAGTCATCGCTTCGGGATTTTTTATTTTTTGTCGGGCCATCCAGGTATCAGCCTCAGTGATCATTTGCCGGCCTCGCTCGTCTCGTAGTTTCTCCCCCAGGCGCCGTCGAACTGCCGCCACGTGAAGCCGCATCTCAGCGCGCTCAAACCCGCGCGCTGCTTCCAAAAGCAACGCGTTGGCTTTTCCAGGTTCTGCTCGCTGGTGGGCGATCGTGGCTCGCACTAGGGTTGCGAAAGGTTTCGACCACGACATGTTTACCTTCTCTATTTTTCGCGCCATCTTCTCGGCCAGCCGTAGTTTGCTGCCATCGCTACCGCCTCCGCTGCTGGCCAACGCCGTGCGCGCGCGGAGCTGCATAGCCTCGACGCGCACCGCGGGTGTGCGCAACAGCAGCGAATCTTCCAGCGCCGGCCACTGCCCGTTAACGTGTTTCCAGGCAACCTCGAAATCGCCGGTGTAAAGTTCGATTTGTGTCAGCGCGTGCAGGGAGACGTAATGCTGCAAATGAAATCCTTCGTGTGGCCACGACTTCAGCGCCTCAATCACATCAGCGCGGGCCTTGTCCGGATCATCCGCTGCCAGCCAAATCAAATTCAAACGCGTGCGTAGTTCCATCGCGGCAAACAGGTTTCCCTGTTCGAGGGCCGTCGAGAGTAGCGCCGGCACCCTTCGCGAGACTTCGGCAAGCTCCCCCAAATACAAAAGCGAGCTAAGCCTGTAGCGATTCGCTACCGTCAGCTCCCAGGTCACGCCGGTGCAGCGGTCGCGTAAGACGTCCGACGCGAGCTCGCAGAGTTCGGTCGCCTTCTGCCAGGTGCCGGCCAGGTAGGCGACAACGCCACGAGCCCACATCGCAAGCGCAATCGCGTGTGGATGACCCACTTTCTGCGCCAGTTCCTCTGCTTCGTGCGCAATCTGTGCGGCCCGCTCCACTCCAGCGCCACCGCGCGCAGCAGTCCAGGCTGCTTCAAAGGCCATCGCTCGCGCCACGCGATAAGGTTCGCCGGCTTGCAGAGCCAGCAATAGATGACGGCTCTGGAAATCTGCGCCGCGAATCAAATCAACTGCCCCAAGCCCGGCAGCAACTGCGTAGCAGGTATCCAGGCGCACCAAATCAAATTCCGGAATCTGGCTTTCATCGCGCTCCGTAAACTTCAGGCCGCGTACTCTGATTTGCAGGCGCTTCAATAGCAACGAAAACAGCGCGCTCCTTGGTCCGGCGGGATAGGTCAAGCCTATGGCCGCAAGCACGGAGCGAATCAACTCCAGTCCTTCGTTGATATGACCACCCATTAGTAACTGTTGCGCAGCGCGTCGCTTGAAATCCAGGCTGTGCCGCGCTGAAGTCAACTGCGCAACATCAAGGTAAGCCTGCGCCGCCTCAGCCGGCCGGCCCGCATTCACCAATGCCTCTGCAAGGCCGCGCTTGAGATCGACAAGTTCAGCATCACGCGCCGGCGCTAGTTCAAGGGCCCGGCGATAAAAGGCCGCCGCTCGATCAAAAGCGAGCGCGCTCGCGGCTTTCTTCGCAGCAGCGGCAGCGTGAGTCGCGGCGCGCACTCTTTCGCCCGCTCCCAAATAGTGTTCGAAGAGTGCCTCCGGATCATCAATGCCTCGAGCTTCGAGTGCCTGGGCCAGCCGGCGGTGAATTTGAGTAACTTTTTTCGGGCTGAGTTGGTTGGCGATGGCTTCGCGAATGCGATCGTGATACAGCTCGAGCGTGTGCCCGGCTCCGCCGGTGCGCAGAAACTGTGCAGCGCGCAAGGTTGTAACTAACGGCAGCTCGTCGCCCGAGAGTTCGGCGGCCTGATAAACGACTTCCGGATTTATCGGCCGCCCGGCAACAGCCAGCGCGTCAATAAACTGGCGGGCGCCATCCGGCAGATGTCGCAGGCGCTCTTCCAGCATTACTGCCAAAGTGATTCCGGTAGTTGCAGTTTGATCACTGGTCAAAGCATATCGAGCAAGTTGTTCGAGCAAAAAAGGATTGCCGCGCGCTTCACCCAGAATCGCGTCGGCGAAGGGTTCGAGCACCGAAGCGCTTGAACCGAGCAACTCATGTAACAGCGAGTAGGATTCCGATTTTGAAAGAGCGCCAACCAGAACTTCCCGGCAACTCGGATTGCCCGTCTTTTCCAGCAACGCCTTGAGGAAGGGCTTAGTGCGCACGTCTTCGCTGCGAAAGCTTGAGAGCAGGAGCAGCGGCGGCGAATCGGGCGGACGAAGCAAGTCCTCTAGCAAGCTGGTGCTATCAGCGTCAGACCACTGCAGATCGTCGATGTAAAGCACCAGCGGTTGCCGGTCACAAATTCGTCCGAGCAGTTCGCGCAACGCTGCAAACGCTTTGCGTCGCAAGCTGAAGGGATCCGGAATCTCCTGTTCCCGCTGGGGCGCATTGAAAACCGAATCCACCTGCAGCATCACCGGGAAAAGTCGCGCCAGTGCCAGCACCTCGCGCGGCATCAGGGCTTCCGCTCTGGCTTCCGGCAGAGAAAGCAAATACTTCGTCAAACTGTCTACCACTCCGTCGAGCGCTTTGTAAGGCACCGACTCGCGTTCATAACAACGTCCTTCAAGAACGACAACGTCTGCATCTTTCTCCCGCAACTGATCGATAAAATATCGCGCCACGGCGGTCTTTCCCATTCCCGAGCTGCCGTGGAGATAAACCGTGACAGTTTGTCCGCCACGTGTGACCTTGAACGCGTCTTCGAGTTCGCGCAGTTGACGTTCGCGGCCAACAAACGGAGCTGTTTGCGCTACCCACTGAACCGGCGTCGATATCGGCCGCTGCAATGGTCCGGTCCGGCCGTGGCCCAGTATCCGCAAAACTTCTCGACCACTCGGTCTTTCTTCCGGCTTGCGGTGGAGCAGACGCACGCACAGCTCGTTTAGCTCCGCCGGAGTATTGCTCACTAACTCGCTGGGCGCCGGCGGATCGAAGTTCTGTTTGTTCATCATCACTTCGTAAAACTTCCCGGCAAAAGGAAGCCGTCCGGTAAGCGCCTGATACAGCATCACGCCCACGCTGTACCAATCACTGGCCCGTGAAAGAGGACGCTGTGCCCCCTGCTCCGGAGACATGTAATCGGGAGTTCCGGCCAGCGTCAAAGTATCGTGAGGTTCCCTGCCTTCAACTTCCGCCACCAGACCGAAGTCCAGAATCACAACTCTCCCTTCCTTTGTTACCAACACGTTTGACGGTTTGATATCGCGATGAAGTTTTCCGGTTTCATGTAAACCGTAGAGGCCCTCGGCAAGTTGTCTTAGGGCGACGTTAAGAGCGCCAGGATCTAATCTTGACAGCGAGAGCGACGGATCCTGGTGAGTTTCCGTCCGGTCCTCGGCGGACTGCGGACTTTTGGCGGAATCCAACTGTTTCGTTTCCGCTTCGTAGTTAGCCAATAACTCCCGATCGGAATCGGAAGCCCCGGGCGCTTTGCGAAGAGTTGGCGTTCTCGACGAATGGACGTGTTTGGCGTGATAGCCCGGGCGGACGTATTCAAGAAAATTCAGTCCCTGCACCAGTTCCATCGTGAAGAACCAGTACTGGCCGTCAGACATGAATTCATACAACGCCGCCAGATTCGGATGAGAGACGTCAGCCAGTGAGCGAAACTCGTTCTTGAAGCGCGAGATGTGTGAAGCTTCAGCGCGGGTAAGTGTCTTCAACGCAACTACCTTGTCGGTCTCGAGATCGTGTGCTTCGTAAACGACACCCATGCCTCCGGAACCCAACCGGCGGCGAATGCGGAAACGTTCAGTACCGAGAAAGTCGTTGGACTGTTGAGCCATTACCCCTTGAGTTGCACCAATCTAAAATCAGCGCGAGCCAGCACTGGATTGTAAGATAGTATAGGTTAGTCTAAGCCATAAACTTGCGGGACGGATAGATATTAGTCATTCAAATATGAATCGACAGGATTTTCACGATTAACGAGATGAGACGCTTACGTCGTTGATCGAGACGGTTCAGCCCGGAGGGCTATCAGATAGTAGCCGGTGGTCGCAGCGAAGCGTAGACCACCGGATCACGATAAGAAAAAATCAGCACGCCGGAGGTGTGCCAGAACCAGATGGCTCAAGAAATAAATGGAAATGGCAGAATCGAGTACCGCGAAAATATGTTTGTGAGGCAACCAGTCTCGCACCCCTTTCAGGGTGCCCATTTTCTCGCCATCATCCGGTGGTCTGCGCTTCGCTGCGACCACCGGCTACTATCTGCGAGCCCTCCAGGCTCAACCTGTAAATCCTGTCTAATTCCTAAGGAGACTGAAATGGACTGGCGCGTGTTCATAACAACTTTTGGCGTGATATTTCTGGCGGAGATGGGTGACAAAACTCAGCTTGCCGCGATGACCATGGCAGCGCAATCCAAAAAGCCCTGGGCCGTGTTCGTCGCCGCAGCGCTGGCCCTTACGGCAGTTTCCGCGATTGGCGTGCTGGCTGGAAGCGTGCTCGGGAACTACCTGCCGCTCGACTGGATCAAGCGCGTTGCGGCTGTCGCCTTCATCGTCATTGGGGTGTTGATGCTGGCTGGGAAGTTTTGAGCGCAATGCGGAACCGTGAACTAGCGCGTGCCGCATCCAGTGTTAATATCAAACGATCGTTTCAATCGCGTCTCATTCCCTGGTCTCCTTTGGAGGTTCATGCCGCAAACTCCACACACTGAACGCCACTTCACCGCCGGGGCAGTCGTACGCGACGTCGTCATTGGCATGTCTGACGGTTTGACGGTGCCCTTTGCACTGGCGGCGGGACTTACCGGCGGTCTCGCGAACGCGCCGAATGCAACCGCGATTATTGTTACTGCCGGCCTGGCTGAAATTGCCGCCGGCTCGATCGCTATGGGGCTGGGTGGTTATCTCGCCGCCAAGAGCGACGCGGAACACTACGCCAAGGAACGCGAACGTGAGAAACGCGAGGTCGCGGAAATTCCTCATGAGGAGATGCGGGAAGTGGCGGAGGTTTTCCAGGAGTATGGACTAACTGAGGAACAGACCTGGCCCATTGTAGAGGCGCTTCGCAAGCAGCCCCAGAAGTGGATTGATTTCATGATGCGTTTCGAGCTTGGGCTTGAGCGACCCGATCCAAAACGCGCCCTAACCAGCGCCATCACCATCGGCGGAGCTTACGCGGCCGGCGGCTTTGTTCCGCTGGCGCCGTACATGTTCACTCGCAATACCGCCACCGCAC